>CAINDV010000959.1 GCA_903847485.1 uncultured Verrucomicrobiota bacterium | reverse complement strand
CGCCAGGAGCCACGCCCTACCATGCCAGGCGTTTTCATACACGCTCTAAGGTCGCCGGGTCAGGGGACCAGGCCTACAGCAAAGACGCGGTTCCGTAGGCCCGGTGCCCTCACCGGGCGGCCCACGCTGAGTCTAAGAGCGTGTATGAAAACGCCTCGCGTGGTAGGGCGAGGCTCCTGCCGAGCCTTTCGGCAAGATCGAATTGCCGCTGTCGTTGAGGCTCGGCAGAAGCCTCGCCCTACCACGCCAGGCGTTTTCATACACGCTCTTAGACTCAGCTCGTTTCCTTACCAGTTGCGGATTCGTGCTTACGGTTCGGGAGTTCTGAGGCTTGGTTTTCAGAGATTAACAGGCCTCCTTACGTCGGCTCCTACAGGGTTTTGAAGGAAGTTCTGGGGAGATCGGGTAAGTCCGCTCTCCCTGCCCCGATCAAGCCAAAATGAAAACTGCCGCCACCGCCCAGTTCGCTGTTGACGCCGGCAGCTTCACCGTCCAACTTAGTCCCGTGAACAAACTAACGATCTTGTTTTGCCGTATGTCTGGCAATGGTCGCCCATCGGGTTCTGTGTTGGCCGCCGGCGTGGTTTTCGCGGCGGCACTGCCGGGATTGGGCGCGGATTACGCCGGGTGGGCGGTGGGCCACGACTCCGGTGACTACGGAACGATTATCCACACGGTCAATAGCGGGGCCACCTGGGAGCGCCAGGGGGCGGGGATGATTGCCAAGGCGGACATGTTCGGCGTCGTTGCCTTAGATTCCACCACGGCTTGGGTCGTGGGCACTGTCGCTGACGGCTATTCCACCATCTACCGCACGACCGATGCGGGCCAGTCCTGGGCGCGGATGGGTTCGGCGCTGAACCTGCCCAACGAGAATCTTTACAAGGTCAACGCTGTTAATGCCCAGAACGTATGGGCGGTCGGGCAAGGAACCATAGTGCATACCGGCGATGGCGGCACGACCTGGGCCAACCAAACGCCCGCCGGATACGGCGGGACCATGTTTCAAGGAATCTTTTCGCCCGACGGCGTGAATGTCTGGGCCACTGGCGAAGCGAAAGGTGGCTACGCCACGGTCCTCAAGAGCACTGACGCGGGCCAAAGTTGGGTGCGCCAGAGCGACGGTTTCTCTCCGAATGTGGATCATGTGCTTGGTGTGGCGGCGGTGGATGGCAACAACGCCTGGGCGGTCGGCGGTGGTGGCAGCTATGCCTTGAAGACTACCGATGGCGGCACGACTTGGAACGTGATGGACCAAGGCGCGATGATTCGTGATGCCAACGAAGTGGCCGTGGTTTCCATAGATGATGTCTGGGTGGCGCATGACAGTTCGGTCAAGTGGACCCATGATGGCGGGCAAACTTGGGACACCTTCAACACCAGCGATTACACGATGGGCATTGCCGTCGCCGACGAAACCAACGCTTGGGCGGTGGCTCAGGGTATCATGGGCCAGGGATTGATCTATCACACCAGCGACGGTGGGGCGAATTGGGAGCAGCAAACGGTAGCCGGCTGGACGCCGGGAGGATTGCTCACGGTCTCGTTCGCCTCGCAGCCGGTGCCGGAACCGTCCGGCATAGCGCTGATGGTGATCGTGATCGGGGCCGGAGCGGGCTTCGTGGCGCGACGCAAAAGGGCAGGGGAGTGATGCCGGAAAATCGGGTCGAACCGGCAAGCGAGCTTGCCCAGTGCATCCCCAAATTGTCGGCCCGCCGCACTGGGAACGCCGACATCCTTGTCGGCGAGGTGCGGACACGCCAGGAGCACGCCAGGAGCACGCCGGCAAGGATGCCGGCGTTCCCGGTAGCAGCCTTACGCCGGGTCCGATGGCGGCGCTCCTCACGCGGGAACCGCCTCGGCACCGACAACGTGGGGAGGCACCGGAACTTGCCCGGCATACGCTTTTCCCTCGCGACAATCCATCCCATCCGCGCCACGCTCTGCCTCCGCTGGCGCGAGGAAGCCGGCGTCAAGAAGTGACCGAAGCTGTACAGATTGACCAAGCAATGGCCCCGGCGGGTGACGAGCACCCGTGGCGGGAGGCCGCGAGTTCCCTCGTCGCCAGGCTCCGCCAGCATCGTCTGCCATCCACACAACGAGCCAGCAGCGCGGAGCGCCGGCCTCCGGGCCGGCGCAAAACATCACCCCGTCCAACGCGCCGGGTCAGGGGACCCGGCCTACAGCAAAGGCGGGCTTCTGTAGGCCCGGGGCCCTCACCGGGCGGCCCATGCCGTTTCCTCGGGTCAGGAGTTCTGAGTCTCCAGCCCCGCCCCACTTTCAGAACTCCTCAAACACCACCAACATTCTCTGACTATGAAAATGCCCACCACCATTCCGTCCACCGCCGGCCGGCCAGCGCTGGCCGCGCCTTCCACCGCCGGTTTGCCCACCGCCAACCGCCCCGCGAGGCCACGCCGCCTGCCGGACCCCGGCGCGTTTGCCGGCACCTGCCGGCCCGGTCCCCTGACCGGGCGGGCGTCCCAACTCGTAGGACAGACGTCGCGCCTGTCTCTGACATCAAACGGAAACAGCCTTGGTGAAAGCCCTCAACCAGCCGAGCACGCCCGTCCCTGTCCGCAATCCGGGATTGAAGATGGAGACCGGCGCGACGCCGGTTCCCCGGCGGCTGGAGTTCATCGGCTCAGAAATAGATTTGCGCCGCCTCGCCCATCTGTGGCAGGATTGTGCCGTCAAATGGAAACCGTGAACCCTCTGGCCCATTCCAACGGTGTTCGTCGCCGCGCCCACGCCGCTTGGCGGAGGGCCGCCCCATTTCGTTGCTGCGTGGCCGAGAGGGAGTATCTCGATTAGTCGTCTGGGCGATAAACGATGGATGGCAAACAACCCAGCAAGCATTATGAAACACCTGTCTCCCCCAAGTCTCCCAGACCGCAGAGCGTTCACGCTCGCCGAACTCCTGGTGGTCATCGGCATCTTCGCGATCCTGGTCGTGATCCAGTTGCCGGCGTTGGCCCGGGCCAAGACGCAGACCAAAGCCATTTCCTGCCTAAGTAACGAGCGGCAGATTGCCACCGCCACCATGATGTACACCGTTGACTACAAGAAGTATCCCGGCTGCCTATGGATGGCGTCCAACGCGTATTACGTCTGGCCAATCCGCCTGCTCCCAATGATGAGTGGAAATCGAGCCGCCTTCTGGTGCCCCGCCGCCAACCCCAACAGCCGGTGGGACACGAATTTCAACAACAGTCTCGGCTACCCGACCGACCGCTACGCCGTTACCCCCAGTTCGCGCTTCTCCTACGGCTACAACGACTGGGGTGCCTACGGCGCCGGCGGCCGGTTTGGCCTGGGCGGCGACGTGGACAGTCCGTCCAACGAGATCAGTGATTCGGAGGTCAAGCGGCCATCCGATATGATCATGCTGGCGGACAGCAGGGTGGACGGGAGCTTCGATGGGAGCATCGACCCCACCACGTCCTCCGAGTGGCCGTCCAGCCGGCACCAAGGCCGGACCACGCTGGTGTTCTGCGATGGCCACGCCGAGAGAGCCTGGCGCAAGGACGTGGTGAACCCCGCGAACGAAATGTGGCATCGCCGCTGGAACAATGATGGCCACTGGGATGGTCCGACCGCCTGGGCCTACAACGCGGCCCTAGCCAGTGTTGTGGATACGCAATAACCGCCGCGACGGAAAACCCGCCATCAGCCACAGCGAGGAGATTATTATGAAATCAACCAGAAGCTACGCCCTACGGTTGGCGGGTTGCCTTCTTTCCGGCCAGCTAATCGCCGCCACCCTGCAACTAGTCACCACACGAGACCCTTCGCTGCCCCAGGAGGCTGGAGCAAACGGGGATTGTGCCTCCCCCTGGCTAAGCCCGGATGGGCGATTTGTGGTTTATTCGAGCAACGCCAGCAATCTCGTCACGAACGACAATCAACTGTTCTCTGTGGATGCGTTCCTGCTGGATCGCGCCAGCAATCAAACCGTGCTTGTGAGCGCCAACCGCCAGGGAACTGGGGGCGGCAATGGACATTCGTCCGCCATCTCGGTATCGACCAACGGGCAGTTTGTCTTGTTTGAGAGTGCCGCGAGTGACCTGGTCCCCGGCGACACCAATAGTTTGACCGACATTTTTGTGCGCGATATGTGGAGCGACACGACACGACTGATCAGCGTCGCGGCAGACGGTGGCGCGGTAAACGGCGAATCCTCCGACCCGGTGATGACCCCAGACGGACGCTACGTCGCCTTCATCAGCACTGGAAACAACCTGGTGGCCAACGACACGAACGGTATTCCGGACGTTTTCGTCCGGGACTTGGTGAACCAGACCACCGTGCTGGCCAGCGTTGGCGCAGTCGGGACGAATGCCGTGGTGACCTCGTCGGCCATTACGCCGGACGGAAGATGGCTGGCCTTCTTCAGCACGGCGCGTGGATTGGTGGCGGGCGTTTCCAACATCTCGAAAGGCGAAATATATCTTCGCGACCTGACCAGCGGAACAACCCTCTGGCCCAGCACCAACGCAATTACGATGGTGCAAGCGGTGATACCGTTCACCAACAGTGTGCCGGTGCCGTCGCACCCGGTGATCAGTGAGGACGGGCGATACGTCGCGTTCAAGAGCGGATGGACCAATGGCACAAGCCCACCCCCGGCGGGCGCCACGGCGGCAACCGTGGTGATGCGTTATGACACCGTCGCAAATCTCACGACCATCATCAGCACCAACGGTTACCCTACGCCAACCCTCGACCAAGATGAAGTGTATGGGCCGGAGATGTCGCCCGATGGCCGTTTTGTGGCGTTTGTGGGCCGGGAGAAGGTGGGTGCTTCGATTTACTCCAGCGTCCAACTGTGGGATGAGCAGACGGGGACAAATGTGCTGGCCAGCGCCAGCCGGTCTGGCACGGTTTCCCCATCCACCGAATCGTTTGCGCCCAAGTTGAGTTCAAATGGACGTTTCGTAGCCTTCATCAGTAACGCCACGAACATCGTAAGCAATGTGGTGGTGCCCGGATCGCACATCTATTACCGCGACATGCAGGCTGCCACCACTCTTTTGGTGGACGCGGATACAAACGGCGTGGCCAGCACGGACGAGACTCTCACGGTACCCAGTTTGAGCACGGATGGCGCTTATCTGGCTTATTGCGGACCGGATGGCGATTTGGTTGGCGTGGAGACCAACAGCACACAGGATGTCTTTCTGTGGCATGCGGCGACGGCAACCAACGAACTGCTCTCCCGCCGAGACCCAGCCCTCATTTCGCAGAGCGGCAACAACGTTGGCGCGATTGGCCAGATCGCCCTGAGCGATGATGGCAACCGCATGGCCTATGCCAGTTACACTTCCGATTTGATTGCCAATGATCCGAATCGCTCGGCGGATGTATTCGTTTGGGATAGGACTTCGGGAAGCAATGTTTTGGTCAGTGTCGGCCTGAACGGCACGCCCGCGCTCGGAGGTTCATCGCTCAGCCCGGCGATCAGCGGCGACGGCCGGTTCGTGGCCTTCGTAAGTTCAGCGACGAATCTGGTGGCCGTTGACACCAATGGCGCGGCGGACATTTTTCTGCGGGACATGCAGAATGGCACCACCACCCTGCAAAGCGTCAACTCCAACGGCGTCAGCCTGGTCGGCCTCGTCGGCACTCGCGGTGCCTCCTCGCCCGTCCTGAGCTGGGACGGGCGCTACCTTGCGTTTATTTGCATAACGAACTCGAGGTACGCGGGCGTCTTTTGGCGCGATACGACTTTGGGAATCACTCGCCTGCTCCCCGGCAGCGCGAATGTTGACCGCCCGCCTTCGATCAGCACCAATGGCCAGCGCGTGGCGTATTTCAAAGCTTCGTCATACCTCTACGTTTGGGACGCCACCACCTTGAAGGACATCTATACCAGTTCGACATCAGTTTCGGCTGCCGCAATCTCCCCCGGCGGCAACCGGCTGCTCCATCAAGCTTCAGGCCTACTGGTGTGTTATGATTTGGCAGGTCGTTCAAACCTGTTTTCCTACGCAAGCAATTTGCCGATTCGGAACATTTCCTCATGGAGCCGCGACGAACGGTTTGTCACGTTTACAACGAAATCGAATCTGGTAGTGAGCGACGGTAATCTCAACGAAGATGTTTATCTGGCCGACCTCCAGACGCGCACGTTGACTTTCGTCAGCGCCAACAGAAATGGCGACGGCAGCGGGAATAACACGTTCGATGCCCCGGCCATTAGCGGGGATGGCCGATTGGTGGCTTATCGCAGTCGCGCTACGGACGTGTTTGCGGACACCGTCAACCCGCCCGGAATACTTGTCTTTGACCGGCTCACCGGCACGAACCACCTCGTCACAGAAACACCCACTTCGCCTGGGTGGTCAACCTGGTATTCCCGCCCGACGATCAATAGCAGCGGCGACACGATCGCATTTCAGAGTGCGGAGGCCCTGTTGCCACAGGGGGATATGAACCGCGTTCCAGATCTGTTCGCAGGATCTGGCTTCATTACAGCCGTCACAAACCTTTCCGGTTTAGTGAGTTGGTGGGGGGCGGATGGCAACGCGCTCGATTCAGTGGGCACTAATAACGGCATTCTGCAAGGCACCGTGTCTTTCACCAACGGTCTCTTCGGTCAGGCCTTCCTTTTCAATGGCGGCTATGTAGAAGTGCCTGACTCCCCCAGCCTAAACTTTGGCCCTGGCTCAAGTGCCAGTTTCTCGGTATGGACCTACCGGATCGGACCCAGCCTGCCTTTCCACATCTATGGCAAGCGGGCAGGCTGCTCCGACGATGCCGGGCCAAACTACCAGTTGGGAATTGATTCCGCTGGCCCCGCCACGCCGCTGAACCAGTGGATATTTTGGACCCTCGTTTACTCTGGAGGGCAGGCTGCGGTTTACACCAATGGCGTGCTGGCCGGGAGTTGGCCGGATTTTGGGCCAACGAATTCGGCTCCGTTTGAAATTGGGAGGTCTGGAACTTGTGAGAATTACTTCGGGCTGCTGGATGACCTCCGCATCTATAACCGGGCTCTCGGCACCAATGAGCCGATGGCGCTCTATTTGAGCTACCTCCCCCCACCTGCGATCCGGACGCAACCCGCCAATCAGTCCGTCTTCGCCGGAGTCACAGCCGCCTTCAGCGTGATCGCCGGTGGGGCACTGCCTTTGAGTTACCAGTGGCAATTCCACGGCACGAACGTCGCGGCAGCGACCACTGCTACCTTGACCCTGCCCAACGCCCAGCTTACGAACGCCGGAGGATACGCGGTGGTAGTCACGAACTTCATAGGCGCGGTCATCAGTATGGTCGCGACGTTGACAGTGACGCCGTCCGTGCCGGTGATTACGAGCCAGCCCCAGTCGCAGAGTGTGACGGCGGGCCAGGACGTGGCTGTTCGGGTGGCGGCGCGGGGAACGGAACCACTTAGCTACCAATGGCTCAAGAACGGGACGAATGTGCTGGAAGGCACCGGGGCAGTCCTGCCGTTGCCGAACTTTCAAGCCGGGGATGCCGGGGTGTATCAGGTCGTGGTGAGCAATGCTGTGGGAACCGTCACCAGTAGCGCCGCTACCTTGGGCGTAGTGCCTATCATCGCGTGGGGCTACAACTACTACGGCCAGACGAATGTGCCGGTGGCTGCGACCAACGTAATGGCTGTGGCGGCAGGCACCGATCACAGCCTCGCCTTGCGCGCCGACGGAACTGTCATCGCCTGGGGCTACGGTAGCTACGGCCAGACCACCGTGCCGGCTAGTGCTACGAATGTCGCGGCCATCGCCGCCGGCAACTACCACAGCCTCGCCTTGCGCGTCGACGGAACCGCCATCGCTTGGGGCTATAACAACTACGGCCAAACCACCGTGCCGATCAGCGCGACGAATATCATGGCCCTGGCTGGCGGCTATTACCACAGTCTCGCCTTGCGCGCCGACGGAACCGCCATCGCCTGGGGCTACAATGACTACGGCCAGACTAACGTGCCAGCCAACGCCACCAACGTCGTGGCCGTCGCGGCAGGCTATTTCCACAACCTGGCCATGCGCGCCGACGGTACCGTCCTCGCTTGGGGCTACAACAACTACGGCCAGACCAACGTGCCGCCCAGCGCGACGAATGTCGTGGCGGTGGCGGCTGGCTATTACCACAGCCTGGCTTTGCGTGCCGACGGTACCGTCCTCGCTTGGGGCT
>CAINDV010000958.1 GCA_903847485.1 uncultured Verrucomicrobiota bacterium | reverse complement strand
TTCGGGTGGTGTGGAAGTGCTGGCAGACCCGCACGCCCTACGACGAGGCGGCCTATCTGCGCCAACTGGCCCATCGCAAAAGCCCCAACGCCGTCACCGCCTGACCCATGTGCCGCCCCCAAGAAAATCCTTGCCCAGACATCCTCAGGTGTTGAGATGCGCCCTACTAGCACGCTCTTGGCGGCCTTGTCCTACTCGGCGGGTAAAGGGTTCAGCCCAATGGCCCCGACGCACACCCCTCAGGAGTGTGCTGGCCTTTCTCCAGGGCCTGGAGCGCGCCCAGCCCAAGGGACTTACGCGGCATTTGATCTGGGACCACTACGCCCCCCACAAGCAGCCGGAAGTCTAAGCGTGGCTTCAGGCGATCAACCAGCGACACCAGCAGCGGCACGCCTGTGATCGGATGGGGCTGCCTTGTACGCCGACCGCCAGTTCCTGGATGAACCTGGTGGAAAGATGCTTTCGCGCTTTGACCGCAGAGGCCGTGCGCGAAGGCAGATTTGGCAGTGTGCGGGAGTTGGTGGCGGCCATGGATGCGTATCTGGCACAACGCAACCTGAAACCTAAGCGTTACGTCTGGAAAGCGCAGGGAGTCGACATTCTGGCCAGGGTTCAACGCGCTCGCGCCGCCATGTCTCCTCAGGAAACGGCTTCACCTAGTAATGTCTAGCGTATTGTGAAACACTACACTAGGCCGGGTGCCCTGACCCGGCGTTTTCCTGCCGATACACAAGTCCCCGGTTCGGTAGGGCCTTGGGGAAGACCAGCGGGATTGAGTTAGCAAGTCGTGCCTGCATGGATAAACTTTTGCCATGAGTTATCTAAACGCCGAAGTCGAAGTTGAACACGGCCGCCATTGGCTCCCACTGTGTTTCACCGAGGCGCTGGCAGCCGGGGCCTTGATTTGCCTCCTGCTTGCCACCAGTCCGGCCCGAGTCGCCCAGGCGCAGGAGGTGCAGTTCCGGCCAGGGCAGCTCATCTACGCCGGTGCCGCGCCACTGGGGGTCCGGGCCTTACGCCATCCCGTGCGTGGCTGATTGGAACGGTGACGGGCGCAAAGATCTGATCGTCGGTTACCAGTTCGCAAGCAAGCTTGTCCTGTATCTCAATGTGGGGACCGACGCGAATGGCCCTTAGATAAGCCGTAAAGCTATGCACGGAAACGGCTTGCAAATAGTTAGGGTTGGGGCGGTTTACAGCCGATTCCGACAGGCCACCGCACCTCCAGCGAGCGAACCGCTTGATATTGCAGGCAATTTGAGGCCCCGCCGTCAGGAGCGCGCCATGACACAGAAATAGCCAGTCAAAACAGGCCGTTTTGCTGGGCCTTATCTAAGAGCCTGTTTGAAAATGCCGGCCGTGGTAGGGCGAGGCTCCGGCCGAGCCTTGCAGAACCAGCGCTCGGCCGCGGCGGTCGAGGCTCGGCAGAAGCCTAGCCCTACCACGGTCAGCATTTTCAAACACGCTCTAAGGGCCATTCGGGACAGACGCAGGTCCGGTACTCACCAACTATGCCAACCTACAGGCCGGGGGTGTGGACATAGTGCATCCTTCTGGCGGCTGCGGCGCGTCGGTACCGTTTGTCTGTGATTACGATGGCGACGGCAGACGGGATCTGCTGGTGGGTGAGGGTAACTAGGGCTACGTCTATTTCTACCGCAACACTAACACAGAGGTCGCCCCGATCCTGGCACCCAGCGTACAGCTTATGGTGGGTAGTACCCCCCTGACGGTGTCCTCGCGCGCGACACCTTGCCTCTATGATTGGGATGGTGACGGTTTGAACGACCTGCTCTGCGGCAGTGGCGGCGGCTTGGTCTATTGCTTCAAAAACCTCGGGACGGCCCCAACGCCCATCTACGCTGCTGGCACGCTGATTCAGGCCGGCGGCAAGGACTTGAATCTGGGGATTCGTTCCGCAGTCCGCATGTTAGATTGGGATGGCGACGGGGTAAAGGATCTAATAGGCAGTTCCGACACTGGCGTCTATTAATGCAAGAACGCGGGCAGTCGTTCGTCGCCTGTGCTACTGGGGCCAGTGGCCCTTCGCGCCCCGGTTTCCGGCAGCCGCCTGGCGCCGATCTACACTGGCCCGCGGATGCGCTTGGACTTGGTGGACTGGAACAACGATGGCGTCATAGATCTGCTCCTTGGCAATGCGGCGGGCACCGTCACTTACTACGAAGGTTACCGGTTTGCGTTCACCGCGATAACGACACAGCCTTCTGGTCAGCGATTTCTCCAGTGTAACAGCGCGCCATTTCTGAGTTACAACGTGTTGGTTGGCTCTGCCATCGGCACTATCACCAATCGCGTCGCCACTAACTGGCCGTCCGGTGGCGAGACCACCGGCTGGACAAGTTACGGCAGCGAAGTGTAGCAGTTCTACCGGCTACAGATAACTCAGTGATTCTTTGAACCGGCGCACTCGGCATGACCACCGGCGGTAGCCCCAATCCTTAGAGCCTGTTTGAAAGAGCCAGCCGTGGTAAGGCGAGACTCCTGCCGAGCCTCGACGGCAGCAACCAATATCCTACCGAACGGCTCGGCAGGAGCCTCGCCTTACCAC
>CAINDV010000957.1 GCA_903847485.1 uncultured Verrucomicrobiota bacterium | reverse complement strand
GGTAGGGAGAGCGGACATGGCCGCCCCCCCTCCCTCCAAACCGGACAGGCGGTTCTCCCGCATCCGGCTTTCCAGTCGGTGGGTGCTCGCTCGAGAGGGAGCGGCGCTGCGCCTCGTCCCCAAGTACGCCGTTCAGACGTTCGGTACCAGCCGTGCCTTTTGCACCCGGCTGATGCCACCGCCGGCTAGCCCTTGCGGGCACTCGCTTTGGTTTTCGCTTCCGTCTTTCTGTCCGCCATACTTCCACCTTCCTGCGTTCCCTTCGCTCCACGGTCGTTACCCGCTTCCCAGCTACTACGGACGCTCTGACTCCCGCCAGCCAGACGGCTGGACGCTTGGCCCTGGCCGCCCGCCAGCACTGGCGGGTCTCCCCGGTTGCCTCGTTGGGGCTTCCGGCCATTCCGTCTCCAACCATCAGCGGGTCGTCCGGGGACCACCCGGCTGTCCGGCGCTTCGGTTCCTCACCTATCGCCCGCTTTACGGGCTTCGTCGTTCGCTCGCAGACTCGCCCATCCACGCCGACCGAATCGAGTTCACGGCAGACGGCCCGCAGGCAGCCCTGTGTTACGGACTGGTCGTTCTCGTTCCGTGGCTATCCACCCCGTGTTGCCACGACGCAGTTACGGTTCGATACCGCACGATTCTTCACCGCACAGAGGCGGACTTCCACCGCCCCATCCCAACGCCATCCCAGGCGCACGCGCGCGGGCCTCCGGCCCGCTTTGCGGTTTCTGAACGTCCGAGGGGTGTGCCCGACGATGCCTGTCAGGTAATTCCGCACGGCAAAGCGGGCCGGAGGCCCGCGCGCCACCAACAACCGGGAGATGCACCGCGCCCAAACTATCGGAGCACATTCTTTGTCCCCATTGCGGCGACCGGAATTTTGTGGGACGAAGTTTTCGGCGAGCCGCCGAAAACGGCACGCCGACGGCGTGCGCTCCCCGGATCGCCGGGCTGCGCCCGGTTCCAATCTCGGAGTTCGGGCTTAATCTTCCGGCCGCTCGCCGTGCGGTGCCATCTTGACGAGCTTCGGATCGAAGCGCCCCAACACTTCCACCAAGTCTGCCTGCGCAGCCATGACTTGGTGGATGTCCTTATAGACTCCTGGAACTTCGTCCAGGCCGGCGGAAATGAGCCGCACGCCGCGCTCCTTGAGCAGGCGGTTGACCTTCTCCCACGCGAAGGTTTCCAGTGCCCGTGTCCGGCTCATCACCCGGCCCGCACCGTGCGAAGCTGATTTTAACGAAGCCGGCTCGCCTTTGCCGCGCACCAAATATCCGGGCGTCGCCATGGAACCAGGAATAACTCCCAGCACGCCTACGCCCGCCGGCGTGGCACCTTTGCGATGCACGACGACGTCGCGCTCGACACCACCGATAAGATGGCGCTCTTTCCAGGCGAAGTTGTGGTGGTTCTCCACGTCGAGCAGCACGTTCAGGCGCAGGTGTAGCGCGATATGCCGATGGATAAGCGAATGATTCGCCGCGGCGTAACGGCCCATCAACTCCATCGCCGCCCAGTATTCCCGGCCTGCCTCCGAGTCGAGACTCAACCACGCCAGGTGCTTGTGCTCCTTGGCTAAGTCCGGGTGCTGCGCCATCGCCAGCTTGCTGTAGTAATCGCACACCGACGCGCCCGTGCCACGGCTGCCGCTATGACTCAAGAGCGCGACGTATTCGCCAGCGGGCAAACCTTCCACCGGCTGCTCGTTGGTGAAGGTGCCAAACTCGACGAAGTGATTGCCGCTGCCGCTGGTGCCAAGCTGCGCCCAGGCGCGGTCGCGGTTCTGCTTTGTCACGGGGCTGACCGACCAATCCGCCCCCAACACCTCATGCTCGCGGCGTTCCTTGAAGGTCGCGCCGACGCCGAAGCGCGTCTCGGCTTCGATGGCTTTGGTAAGTTGCTCCCGATGGCGGTCGAGTTCGCGCACGGGCAAATCGAGCACGGTGAGCTTCATGCGGCAGGCGATGTCCACGCCGACAGCGTAGGGAATCACTGCGTTGTCAGTGGCCAGCACGCCACCAATGGGCAAGCCATAGCCGACATGGGCGTCGGGCATCAGCGCGCCGGCCACGGCCACGGGCAACTGGCAGGCGCGGGCCATCTGATTGACGGCCTCCGGCTCCAGCCCTTCGCCCCACTGCCGCCAGGCGGCGGGTGCCTCGCGAATGGTGCGCTCGCAACGGAGCAGCGACTGCGCAAACTCGCCGCGCAGTTCATCCTTTGTGAAGGTAGCCGGGTTGCGCACCACGGCTTCGACCTCTCCGGCGAGCTTCGCCCGATCGCGTCCCTTGAGGATGTAGCGGGCAATGAATTCCATCCCGCGCCGCGTCGGTTCGCCGGGCGGCACGCCCAATCGGATCAAGTCTTTGGTGTTCATAAAGAGTCACCTGGGAAATACACCAACGCGGCCCGCAGCGCCAGAAATGATACCATTTGCCAATGCCAACCGGGGTATTAAACGGCCAACCCCTCACCCGGCCTTCGGCACCCACTCGCCTTCGTATGGGGAGAGACGGGATGCACTGCCGTTAAATTAAGGGATGCCTGGAGGCGCGCGGTTCCGTGCCAGCTCCGTAGGAGCGCCATGTTTATGGCTATGGCCAGCCCAGAAAGCCCCCCAGCCCCGGAGGGGCGGAATGTCTTTGCGGGGTGCCTACCTTCCGCCCCTCCGGGGCTGGGGAGATTTCCGGGTTGGACGTGGCTATCAACATGGCGTTCCTACGGAGCTGGCACTGAACGGCGCGCAGCCGGCCATTCCTTAATTCAACCTAGAAAGAGCAGTTCAACCACGGATGGACACGGATTCACCGGCGCTTTTGCCTCAGCTCCCCTTCTCCCAAAAGGTGAGCCTCGCCAATGGTAATTTCATCTGTGTCCATCTGTGGTTATCTGTGGTTTCATTCCTTCAACTGCTCTTTTTAGGTTCAACGACAGTGGCGCTTCGCCCTCCGCCGTCTCCTTGGGGAGCCATTGGTCCAACGCGGCCGCCAACGCCGGGGGCGACACTGGCTTGGCGACGTAGCCATTCATGCCCGCCGCCAGACATAGCTCCCGATCGCCCTGCATGGCATGGGCCGTCATGGCAATGATCGGCAAGGGAGAGGCGGAGGAAGGATGAAGGTTGAAGGTTGAAGTAAAGGCGTTTGCTGGCGTGGCTGGGCTGCGGCTAACTTCTAACTCGTAACTCCTAACTACTCGGGTGGCCGTCAAACCATCCATCTCCGGCATCTGCACATCCATCAGGACTAAGTCGTAAGGGATAGTGGCGAGGGATTGGAGGACTTCCAAACCGTTGGCCACCGCGTCGGCGTGCAGGCCCAGTTTGCGCAGGATGGTTAGGGCCACCTGTTGGTTGGTGATGTTGTCTTCGGCCACCAGGAGGCGGAACTTTTTCCGGCGTGGGGCCGTGGCCGGCACCACCCCGCCGCGTGAGGGCACGCAGCCCACAATGTCACCCGCCCGTTCCCTGTAGGCCGGGTCCCCTGCCCCGGCGTTCCCGGCTTCAGGCAACGCCCCGCCGCGTGAGGGCACGCGGCCTACAATGGCCTCGGGGCCGGTGGCCGGCTGACTAAGACTCTGGAGTAACTCCGCCTTCCGCGCGGGCTTAGTCAGGCAGGCGGCGAAACCAAGGTCCGCCAACGGCGAACTGCCGCCGGGCTGGCCGAGCGAGGTTAGTAAGATCAAGCGGATGGCCTTCAGCGTGGTGTTGGCCCGGATGGCCCAGGCCAGGGTCGCGCCGTCCATGCCGGGCATCTGCATATCTAGAATGGCAGTCTGGAACGGATCCCCGGCCGCGACGGCCCGCATCAACACTTGCAGCGCGCCCAGACCGTCCGGCGCGGCTTCGACGCGCCCGCCCCAGGCGCGGAGTTGGGTCGTCAGCACCTCGCGATGGGTGGCATTGTCATCCACCACCAAGATATGGGCACCGTGTAAGTCAGCCGGCGGTTGCGTGTCGGGCCTTGCCCCCGCCGCCCGGGCCAAGCGCGCGGTGAACCAGAACTCCGATCCCTGGCCCGCGACACTCGTAACGCCGATCTCGCCACCCATCAAGTGGCTTAGTTGTTTCGAGATCGCCAGGCCCAGGCCGGTGCCGCCATATTGGCGCGTCGTCGAAGTATCTACCTGCATGAACTTCTGGAAGAGTATGGCCTGCTTGTCCGCCGGGATGCCAATGCCAGTATCGCGCACCGCGAAGCGCACCATCACCTCGGAGTTAGTCGCGGAGACCAGGCTCGCCCGCACGGCGACTTCGCCCTGCTTGGTGAACTTGACGGCATTGCTGGCTAAGTTAAGCAGCACCTGGCGCAGCCGGCCTGGGTCGCCGCGGAGATAGGTGGGCACTTCCGGCGCGGCGGCGCAAATGAACTCGAGGCCTTTGTCCTGGGCGCGCAGGGCCAGCACGGCGGCGAAGTCATCCAGCAGCGTAGCTAGGTCGAAGTCCAACGCCTCTAAGCTTAGCTTGCCGGCTTCGATCTTGGAGAAGTCCAGGATGTCATTGATCAGACTAAGGAGAGCTTCGCCGCTGGCGCGGACGGTCTCGGCGTAATGGCGCTGCTCGTCGTCGAGGACGGTATCCAACAGTAGCCCGGTCATGCCGATAACTCCATTCATCGGCGTGCGAATTTCATGGCTCATGTTAGCCAGGAACTCACTCTTGGCGAGGTTGGCCAGCTCGGCCTTCAGGGCCAGCTCGTTCGCGCGGCCGATGGCGGCTTCGAGATTGCGGTTGGTCACGAGCAGAGTTTCCTCGGCCAGCTTGCGCTCGGTGATGTCTTGAATCGTGCCGTGCATGACCACAGGCTTCCCTTGGGCATCGAACTCCAGCCGGCCTAACCCATGCACCCAGCGCTCCGCCTGGTCACTGTGCCGGAGGATGCGGTATTCCTTGTCGAAGGACACGCCCCGGCCAATGACTTCGTGTTGTAAGTAGTCCAGCAGCAGGGCGCGGGTGCCGGGCTGGATCAGGGCCAACCAACCCGCCACCGTGCGTTCATAGGCTGCGTCTATCCCCAGCAACTTATCCAGCACCGCCGAATTGGTCCACATTCCGGTGGCGATAGTCAGACGATAACTCCCCAAGCCGGCGATACTCTGGGATTCGCGGAGCAGATACTCACTCTCCCGTAGCGCCGTTTCCGCCTGCCGCCGCTCGGTGATGTCGCGGGTGACTCCCCGCACCTCCACATGACCGGTGTTTGGATTGAAATAGTAACTGGTGACCACCTCGGTCCAGACAGTGGTCCCGTCCTTGCGAGGCTGCTCCACCACCTCCGTGTAGAATCGGTTCGGCGGGAGGTTACCCGCCCGACACTCTTCGGCTAACGGACGGATAAGTCCCTTCAGATGCGCCGACCCCGCCGGGGTCAGCGCCGCGTCCACGGATTCGGCTATGATTTCTGCCGCCGTGAACCCCCGCAGTTTCTCGACCGAAGGGCTGACATAGAGGAAGCGCCAAGTCTCTGTGTCGAGCGTCCAGACCACATCCTTCATACTCTCGGTGAGCGTGCGGTATTTGGCCTCACTCTCCCGCAACGCCGCCTCCGCCCGCTGGCGCTCGGTGATGTCCCCCAGTAAGCCCAGGGTAGCGGGGTGCCCTTCCCAAGTGATCGAGACCGTGTTGACTTCGACCCAGCGGGTCTGGCCATCCCTGGTTACCATCCGGAAGACATAGCGAATAGGGATAGTGGCGTCGTGTTGCCGCTTCTGGTGGCGCTCTACTACCCAGGCGCGATCTTCGGGATGAACGAAGGCGGAAAAAGGGGTCGTTGTTAGTTCTTGTTCCGAATAGCCGAGCAGCGCCACCAAGGCGGGATTCACCATCCGGAGCATGCCCTCCTGGGCCACGACGATTACTTCGCTGGCATTATCCACCACCAGGCGATGCTTCTCTTCACTCTCCCGCAGCGCCGCTTCCGCCTGTTTGTGGGCGGTTAGGTCCAGGCCGTAAGCATAGTTCTTTTCGCCCAAGGGAATGTAACCCCACAAGATAGTTCTCTGGGACCCATCCTTGCAGGTAACCACTACTTCCATCGGCTCTATCGGCAACTGAATATCAATGGCCCGCCGGACCCGGCGGTTCCACTCTTCGGAAATCTGCTGGCGATAGGTGGCGTCGGGATAGGCCAGCAGACACCATTCCTTCACGGAGGGGATATCCCACTTACGATAGCCAAACATCTTGACCATCGTGGGACTGACATAGTTGGTTACTTGTTCGGTGCCGGTCGTCAGGTGGATGGCCAGCGGCAGGGTGTCCACCATGTCCTTGAACTTCGCCTCACTCTTCCGCAAGGCCTCTTCCGCCTGCTTGCGCTCCGTGATGTCGGTGATAAAGCCGTGCCAGAGCGTGCTGCCGTCGGCCTCCCGCTGGGGGAGCGCGTCGCCGAGCAGCCAGCGCACCGGGGTATGGGGGAGCAATACCCGGAACTCATGCCGCCAGGGAGTCAGGTCGCGGGCCGAGTCCTGGATGGAGGCGAGGGTGCCTGCGGAGTCATGCTGGTGCAGCTTGGCCCATACTGTGGTCGCCGTCTGGCGGGCTTCCTCTGGACTAACGCGGAATAACTCACTGAGGTAGTCGCTGGCGTAGGGGAAGCAAGCGGAGCCACTGGCGCGCAAACGGTACTGAAAGATAACGCCGGGCACCTGGCGGGCGATCTTATGGAGACGGTTCACCGCCTCTTCCCGTTCCGCCGCCGCCCGGGCCTCAGCCTGTTTGGCTGCTTGCAGTTGTTTCTGGAAGCGGTCGGACATCCGCATGATGCGCTGGGTATGAGTCCAGAGCCGCTCGTAGTGTTGGAGTAAGTGCGCGAACGGCTCCGCCCAAGGCGTCTGCTGGAGGGCCGGGTCGGCGAGCGTGGCCCGCGCCTGCTGGATAGCCGCTTGCTCTTGCTGGAACACCGCCGCTTCGCCGGGTGGCTCAGTGGGTTTCATGGCAGGGGCACTAACTCGAAGGTCGCGTGGCTTACTTCATCCTGGAACTCTTCCCCGCACTCCTGGGCTACCTCATTGTCTTGGTCGAACCGCCATTGGATGGTGACGGGCCGCCCACCGCCGGCCACTTGGTCGAGCCGGTCGAAGAGGTTCAGCAGGATTTTGGAGGTGCTGCTGTTGAAGTAGATCAGTTGCAGGTTCACGCCGAGAGCAGCGGGCGAAGGCTCGGCCAGATAGGCTTCGAGCCAATCAAACACCGGCCCGTAAAACTTGGCGGCGTGTTCGGGATAGGATTCGCCAGTGATCTCCAACCGATGCCCGGTGGGATCGAATTGGATGCGGGGCGTGGACTTGGTAGCTTCAATGATGAGTGGAGACATGGTTAAAGTTCCTCGCCGATGATGGCTTTGAGGGTGAAGAAAGAGAGTTGGGGCGAAGCCGGGGCAAAGGTGTATTCGAGCGGGCGGCTGGCCTTGCGGGCGATGTCAATGAAGCCCAGGCCCGCGCCTTTGGAGGCCGAGGCGGCGGCGGCCTTGCGGCGTTCCCGGTAGAGAGCCTTCAAGTCCTCGCGGCTCAGCGTGCGCAAATGATCCAACCGCTCGCGGAGGGAAGCCACTTGCGACGCCTGCACCATGTTGCCGCACTGGAGCCAGAACTGAGCGCCCTCCCGGCCGACCACCAGTGTGCCGACGCGCAGCTCGCCCTCGACCTGCTCCGGCGGCGTCACTGTGTCGGCGGAGTAATTCACCACGTTCTGCATCTGCTCCACGAAGACGCTGAAGACGCGCTGGATGGTGCTCATGCCGGCATCTTCCAGTTGCATCTTCTGCTTCAAAGTTTCGCCAATGCCTTCAATGACGCGCTGTGAGACCGGGCCACTAAAGGCAAACATGATGCCGGCGTGTTGTAGGTCTTGGTGGAAACGGTAGAGGTCGTCTAACATAGTAAGGGAGGGTTACGGGAAAAGGATGAAGGGGGAAGGAAGTCTGACAGGTCTGACAAGTCCGACAAAACCCCGTAGGGGCAAAATGCGACTGCGGCCCGCCCAAAGCAGGAATCTGCCGGCCTATGTGGGCCAGGCATACCGGCGGCTTTCGGGCTTTTGGTTTCGTCATTCATTCGTCATTCGTCATTCAGGCTTCAAGTAGCCCTAGCCAAGTCTGCCCCAGGCAGGGCGGTTTTCAAGCGGAATCCCAGCACGGTAATATCGTCGCGCTGGGCTTCGGCACCACGGTGCTGGGCCATAAGGTCCGCGAGTAACCGGCGTTGCTCGGCGATAGGTTGGTCATAGTGCTCGGCCAGGAAGCGCCGCAGCCGGCTTTTGCCAAAAGGTAACTGCCGGTCGCAGCCTACTTGCCCCAGCAACCCATCGGTCGTGAGATAGAAGGTCTGCCCATCGGCCAGCGGTATCCGGTGGTTCTGAAAGCGATAGGATTCATCCGAGCTTTGATAGCCGATACTTGCGGGGTCGCCTTCCACCTCCAGAACCTCGCCGCCTTGGACCTGGAAGAGTGACAGCCTCGCCCCGGCAAAGGTCAAGACCCGCTGCTCGCGGCTGATGTGGCAGATAGCCATGTCTAGGCCGTCATCCGTCAGACGGTTCGCGGCCTCACGACTAAGAGTGTGGCGGATAATCCGGTTCATCTCCGCCAGAATCTGCGCCGGATCACGACTCCCATGAGTGCTGATTACCCGGTGCAGAGTGGTGCCCGCCAGCATGGTCATAATCGCCCCCGGCACCCCATGCCCGGTGCAGTCAACTAAGGCCACGATAAACTCTCCCTCCCGGCCCCCGGCCCAGAATAGGTCGCCGCCGATAATGTCCCGTGGTGCCCAGATGACAAAGTGGTCCCACGGGGCCTCATTCATCTGGCGGGCTGACGGCAGCAGCGCCTGCTGGATGGTGCGGGCGTATTGGATACTCTCCATGACTTGGCCATTGGCGACCTCTAACTGGTGCAGACTCTCTACCGTCCGGGTCTGCGAGATTTTCAACTGGCCGTTAGTCTCCTGGAGTTGGTTAGCTTGCTGCTTGAGCGAAGTCATCATCACCGCGAGCTGCGAGATCGAGGGGCGGAACACAAACAGGAACTCCAGCAGTAAGACTAGCAAACCTACTCCCAGAATAACTCGCTCCATACTCTGCATCGAACTAATCCGCTCCTTGGCCTCCTTGTCGAACTGGAAGGTGATCTGATCCATCAGCTTCAGGAAGCGCGCTTCGTTGCGCAGCATCACTTCCGCCGTGGCATGAATGACTTCCCGGCCGGAGCGCCCCTCCTTCACTTGCGCCAGCAGACCGTCCAGCGCCTGGACCATGGCGGCGTGGAAAGGTTCCATTTCCGCGAAGAGCGCCGTGACTTCCGCGGAGTTCTGCCGCGCCGGCAAACCTAGTTTCGCGTCACCGTGTTGCAGTCCCAGGTGGGCGGCCTTCCACGAGGCGAAGGATTCGGAAACCTCCTGGAGCCGGTTAGTCTGCTCCGCGCCGTCGGCCAGGCGTTCCAGGGCCAGGACGCACTTAGTAAGTCGCTGGCTGAGCATCCGCTGCCGGCCGGACAGGTTGATGACTCGTGAGTCGCCACCATTGCGCTGGATGGCGTACTGCATCATGAAGGAGGAGGACAGGAGCGTCAGGGCAATGAAGGCCAGGGCGATCCCATAGACCACCTTCAAGTGTTGCAAACGCTTTTCGTCAATGAAGTGCATAGGGTTATTCTATTGGGAGTAAGGTGGGGGATGGCAGCCCTGACCATTTACCGGAGAGAATCGGTCGCATCACGCGAACACCCCTCACCCCGTCCCTCTCCATCAACCACCCTGCGGAGCG
>CAINDV010000956.1 GCA_903847485.1 uncultured Verrucomicrobiota bacterium | reverse complement strand
GCTCCGCTCCCCGCCTCGGGAAGCAGCGTTGTCGCCTTTCTTTTCGTGTGTTTCGTGTGTTTCGTGGTTCTTTCTTCTGCATGGATACGGCTAAGCCCCCCAGTTTCCCCGGCTCAGGATGGCTGAGCCTTGCCTCTGGCTTCCTGCCCACGGTTTCTTACTCCGCAGTTGCCTTCGGCTCGTAGTTCCACTCGCTCGGCCTACAGGGGGACTTCAACCCCACAGGCTCTGAATTATGTCCGGCGTGCCAAAAAATAGGGCCGGGTCTGGCGACCCGGCCCTGTGATTTAGACCGCTATTCTAAAGACGCAGGATTACTCAGAACTTCACACGCCAGAACGTGCTTCCAGCCGAGGGTGTATTCGTATAGGGCGACGTCGCGGCGGGAACATTGGTATAAGTTCCTGTCACGGCCGGGGCTGCCTGCAGGCCGCCGCCGCCGGGCACCCAGGTGAGGACCACCTTGCCCCCTGAGTTACCAACCTGCAAGATCGGAGCGTTCTGCGTGTGGGTCTGGATTTCCTGCGCCGTTAGCGCGCGGTTATACAGCGCCACGTCCTGCATGACGCCATTCACAGGAGTAACGCTATTGCGAGAGCCAATCGTGAAGCCAGGTTGGTCGGTAGTAGCTGGGAGGTAGGTTGCGGCTGCCGAGTTCTCCAAGGTGCCGTTCACATACATTTTGACCGTAGTTCCATCGTAGGTGGCGACCACATGATACACGGAACCCACGGCTACCTGCGTCACGCTTTGAAGGGTAGCCTGGCCGTTGCCGGCTATTCCATACGTGAATTGGAACCCTGCACCTCCGTTATTCTTTTGGAAGGCATAACCGATACGAGAACCGGTGGTGCGATCCTGCAAAGAAACGAGGTAGGCACCACTCAGGTTGGTGAATGTGCTCCAGAACTCTACCGTAAACTGGGCCGGGTTCAGGCTGTCTGAATACGGTGCGGCAGCCGTGCCAGTGCCTGTGCTGTCGAAATAGGCAGCGACGTCCCCGCCAGTGCCCTTGTTGATTTTCAGTCCCGGCACGCCCAGGGTGACCGTCCCGCTATAGTCGGCATTGTGGCCGCCCGCAATATCCACTGCCGTCAGACTATCAAATTCGTCCAGAGGCCAGTAGGCCACCGGACCGCTAGCCAGAACAAGCGCCTGATAACCCAGGTAGCCGGTGACCGGCACCACCGCCACGGAATAGTACGCCTTTGAACCATCCTCGGCAGTGACCGTGTAGGTCTTCGGGGTGGTGAAGTTCCGGATGGTGCCAGACGGGAACGCCGGGTCTTGCGCGGCGTAGGGGGACACTTCGTAGGTGGGTGCCAGGGCGGTCACTGGAGTGCCACTCGCCACAAAGACGGCAAGATTGGTCCCGGTGCTGTCAATCGGGTTGGCATACCCAAGCCCCGTGAAGAAGACATTGAGCATGGCCTTGGCTGAACTCTTCGGATTAAGGACCGTCACGACATAGGCCTGAGTTGTGCCGTTCGTCGCGGTGACGGTGTAGGTTTTCGGGGTGGTGAAGTTCAGGGTGGCTCCAGACTCCGGCGAGACGGAAGCGCCAAAGTAGCTGAGAGTGGGGGCCAGGGCGGTCAGATCCGTGACATACGGCACGGTGATGGCAATCGTATGAGCGGCCTCATTGATCGTGGCGGCACCCAGATCCCCGAAGTTGAAAGCGACGATTTGCTTTTCCGCATTAATACTATCGGGGGTCCACAACTGGTTTACGTTGAACCCGCCGGAGGGGAACGTGAAGGCGCGCACCCGCTGGACGACTGTGCCGCGCGGGAAGTAGTTGGCACCGCCAAAATAGTTCGCCCCGACACCGAGGTTGGCGAGATTCAGGAGCGCCGGCGTGGTCGCACGACTGCCGACAAAGACACCGTCGCAATAGGCATTGCACGTGTTGTCATCTAGGCGCACGAGTGCCATGGTGTGATAGCCAACGAAGTTAGTAGCCACAGCAACCCGGCTGATCGTTTCGCCGGTTCCAGTATTAATGTTCTGATCCAGTGAACCGACCGCGGTGGTGTTGTTTCCGCCAATACCATAGGCATACCTGGGCGGATTACCTGCATCAGCATACATGCTCAGGTAGGTGTAGGGCGTGTTATTTCCGGGATCGGCGGTTCCCACAAAGACCATTTCCACCCCAGCATTGGTGAATGTCATTCCCGCCGGGCGGGCGATGGACATCATGCCCTCCTGGACGCCCGGCTCACCAAGCTGGATGCCCGCGTCGGTGAGGGTGTTGTTCCGTTGCACTGTCCAGCCGGGATTCTGCGAGAAGAGGAAGGACCACATGCCGACCGTGGTGTTCGTCGGATGCACCGGCGTGGCGCTGACTTGGGCGGTGTTGGCGCTCTCGCCCAAGCTGTTGGTGGACGAAACCACGTAGTAATAGGTGGTGTTGTTGATCAATCCGGTGTTTGTGTAGGACGTGCCTGCGAGGTTGGCAACGGTCGCGTAGGGTCCACCGCTCGTCAGGGACCGCTTGACGTTGTAGCTCGTGGCCCCAGCAGCGCCCGTCCAACTCAGTTTCACGAGGGTATCGCCTGCCGTGACGGTAAGCCCGGTTGGGGCCGTCAGAATCGGCGTCGCGCTGACCTGGGTGGAGTTGGCGCTTTCGCCGATGCTGTTGGTGGCCGAAACGACATAGTAGTAGGTGACGCCGGTAGCCACCGCCGTGTCCGTAAAGCCGGGGCTTGAGACGGTCCCGATCACCGCGTAGCCGGAGCCACTGGTCGTGGAGCGCTTCACCTTGTATCCCGTGGCGGTGGCCGCGCCCGCCCAAGTCAAACCTACCTGGGAAAAAGTCACGGACGGCGTCAGACTGGTCGGTGCCGCCGGCGGGGTGGTGACGGGGGTCAGATCCACAAGCTGGAAGCCGTTGACCATCAATTTGGGGTTGCGGGAACCGTCGAAGGCGACAGTCATGTCGATATTAATGCTGCCGGATTCGTTGGCCACGATATCCTGGAAGACCACGTAGTTGCCAGGACTGCCCGGAACCCAGGTAGTCGAGTTCCGCTCGGCTGAGGTGAGGCCGTTATCAATGGGTTGGTCCGCTCCGTTGCTGGTCGCATTGGTAGTAGAATAAGTGCCGGCGCAGCCCTGTTCATTTTGGTAATAGCTGATGATGTAGAGGTCGTAAGCATGGCCGCTGATCAGGCCGGAAACACGGAACGGGTAGGACGGACCTCCGGCGCTCTTGTCGGTGCTGTTCCAGGCACCGTACTCCAACACCTTCAGTGGACCGGGAACGGGCCAATTGTCGCCCGTGCCGCCGTTGCTAAACACCGAAAAGCCCACGCTGGTAGGCGCGCCGGCGGAGTCCAGCAAATTGGCCCCATGAACCGCACCCACAGCATTATCTTTCGCAACCTTGTTCCACGTTGCTCCGGCGCCGCCAATCGGGCCGTAGATGCCGTCTGGATTCGGGACGGCGTCGGGACGTACGTTCATATTGACGACCGTGCCCGGCACGGGGCGCGTCACAGTAATGGTCCCATTGCCACCAGGTGCAAGCCCCGACACGTCCCAAAGGCCGTTAGGAAGCTTAAGACCCTGATAATTTCCTTGGAGGGTTGTGCCCCCGGAAAGGTTGAACAAGGTGAAGGTATCACCTGCCTTGAGCGTTCCGGCAAGAACCACAACCTCAAGTTTCGCATCGGTGAGATCAATGGCCGCCCCGGTGACATCAGTAGCGAAGCGATCAGCATTCGGAGTCACCGACGGGTTGATTTCAAACTGACAGGTTGCGTTGTTGCGGTACACCCACGGGCCTTCCAAACCGGAGTCGCTCGTCACGCTGAACCCGGCGGTTCCGGTGAGAAAATCCACATTGAGCACCACAGCATTGGCACCGTCGCGCACTTCGACCGTGCCGATTTCCCAATTCGGGTCGGGTGGAAAAGTGTTGTCGTCCCACCCGCCCTTGAAGTCGAGGGAAACGGTGTCCCCGGCGTTCAAGGTGCCGAGATTAACGATGCTCTGAATGAGCGTTGCGGTGTCCCAACCCGGCGATTTGTCGTTAAAGACTTGCAGTCCCCCAAACAGGCCCACGGCAGCAACGTAGCCGTTTTGGGTAAATGCACTCGCGTCCACATAGGCGGGACCGGCCCCATTCACGTTCACATACACCGCCCCACCATCCCAACCTGTCTCGAAATTGTAGCGATGAGTGAATTTCAGGGTCACCGGGCCGGCATGTGAAACCGTCAGCGTCGGACTGGTCAGAGTGGAGAAGCGATTCCCCCCTCCCCCAGCCGCCGCCCAATGTCCGCCACTGACGGGCAGTGTCGCAACACCGGCAGCGGTGGTCAGGGTTGAGGTGCCAATGACACCCTTGCCACCGACATAGAAAGTGGTTTGTGCCTGGGCGGAAAGACACGCCCCGGCTAGCACGGCCGCCAAGGCTGCGGGAGAGCGCAAGGCACCGAGACGTTGAAGCCACCGGGTGATCCGGGGGCAGTTGCTTCCCGCGGGGTACTCCTTTTGGTTAAGTGCTGCGTTTGCGCCTTCGAGTTGATGGATCATTTTCATGGTACTCTTACTTTCACTATCTGACGCTTGCGCGTCTCTGTTCAGTTGCCAAGCCGGCTTTTGACCGGTGGAATGCCGCGTCGCGACGCCCCGCCGAGCACGTTCGCGCTCGGCAGGACCGTCCCGACACATTTGCACTCCGGCGCACGCAGTATCCGCGACACCATATTTTCGGCAACATTTATTTTTCGCCCACCATTTTG
>CAINDV010000955.1 GCA_903847485.1 uncultured Verrucomicrobiota bacterium | reverse complement strand
GCAGCAGATCATTTTTCAGGTCCATACTCATGTTCATGTACACCAGTTTGCCCGGTGTCTTTTTTCCATGAGTCAACGATGCCTTTTTCCTCCTCCCAGCCCTATCCGCTCGGTGTCATTTAATTTGAGTCAACGCGCGCCCGTCGTTGCCGGCCGCGCCAAGCTTGCACTCTCCGGGGGGGGCGCTGCGAGCTTCAACCTCGACCACGCATAACGGTTCGGCTGGCGCGCGAGTATTTTCCGCCGTGAGCCACCAACAGACTACCTGGCCCTGAATTCGCAGGGTTGTCGCGAGCCGCGGATGGACTTGCGAAGGCCACCCTTTATCCTCATCGTGAACACTGTTGAACGATCAACCTGCCATGCCTTCATGAACACACGCTTGGGGATCCTAGCGGCCGGGTTTATCCGGTTTGTCAGTGGCACTTCCCGTCCCGCCGGATTTTCCGTCTTCCTCCTAACGGCGTTCACGACCGCAGCCCAGGACAACGCTACCGCGGTTGAACCCGTCACCGCTGTGCGACCGGCAACTTCTTCAACACAATCGGCACAGGCGCTGATAATGCGCCTCATCCCCAAACATGCCGACCAGTTCGTATGCGAGATCATCCCCGCCGACGCCGGCAAGGATGTGTTCGAGATCGAATCCCAGGACGGCAAAATCGTGCTGCGCGGCAACTCGGCGTTGTCCGTGGCAGTCGCGCTGAACTGGTATCTCAAGTACACCTGTCATTGCCATGTATCGCTCAACGGCAGCCAACTGAATCTGCCGCGCCAGTTGCCAGTGGTGGAGAAAAAAGTCCGCATAACCGGCTGGGCGCCGTCGCGCTACTTCCTGAACTACTGCACATTTTCCTACTCGATGTCGTGGTGGGACTGGGCGCAGTGGGAGAAATTCATTGATTGGATGGCGCTCAACGGCATCAACCAGCCGTTGGCCGTCACGGGGCAGGAGGCGATCTGGCAGGCAGTGGGCCGCCGGTTCGGGATGACGGACGCGGAGATTGACGCGTTCCTGGCCGGGCCGCCTTACCTGCCGTTTTCCTGGATGGGATGCCTTGACGGGCATGGCGGGCCGTTGCCGAAGGATTGGATTTCACGGCACGTCGAGTTGGAGAAGAAGATCCTCGCTCGCGAACGCGCACTCGGCATGACGCCGGTGTTGCAGGGCTTCACAGGCCACACCCCGGAAGCGCTCTTGAAGAAGTTCCCCGGCACCAAGGCACAGCGGATTCACTGGATCGAGTTCAACACGCACATGCTCGACCCGCAGGATCCGTTTCTTCAAAAACTCGGCACCGCCTTCCTCGAAGAGCAGACGAAGCTCTTCGGCAGCGATCACCTCTATGCTGCCGACTCGTTCATTGAGATGACGCCGCCGAGCGGCGACCTGACGTATCTGGCCAATACCGCCCGCGCCATTTACAGCGGCATGGCCCAGGCCGATCCGCAGGCCGTCTGGGTGCTGCAGGGGTGGATATTCATCAACCAGGCGCAGTTCTGGCGGCCAGACCGGGTCCAGGCGTTCTTCGACGCGGTGCCGTCGGGGCGGTTGCTGGTGTTGGATCTGAACTGCGAAGAACGCCCGACCTGGAGCAAGATCCAGGGCTTCTACGGCAAGCCCTGGGTCTGGTCCTTCCTCTACAACTACGGCAACCGGTCCATCCTTGGCAGCCTGGGCCCCTTGGATCGCTTCAACGATCTCGCCGATGTGCGCCGGCATCCCCTCGGCCAGAACCTTCGCGGCGTTGGATTGATGATGGAAGGCTACGGCCACAGCCCATTGATCCTCGACCTCATGTTCGAAATGCCCTGGCGCAACCAGTTCGAACTCAAATCCTGGGTGCAGGAATTCGCCCGCTTCCGCTACGGCAAGGAGAATGCCGATGCCCAAGCCGCTTGGGAAACGCTCCGCACCAAGTGCTACAATCAC
Source organism: uncultured Verrucomicrobiota bacterium (assembly GCA_903847485.1). GTDB lineage: Bacteria > Verrucomicrobiota > Verrucomicrobiia > Limisphaerales > JAJXZI01 > CAINDV01. The sequence continues at coordinate 2,079 of CAINDV010000955.1, read as the reverse complement.
GGCACCGACACCGGACACAACGGGGCGACCATTGTCACGGCCTTCCCTGCCGTCGGGCGAAACTATGCCCGGTATCCGGCGTCGGCTCTCGCCCAGACCTGCCGGTTGATGCTGCACGCGACGGACGAACTCGGTGCCACCGAAACCTACCGGCACGACCTCGTCAACGTCGCCCGGCAAGCACTCTCTGATCATGCGGGCGGGCTTTACCAGAAAGCGATGTCAGCCTATCAGTCGAAAGACGCCGCCGCCTTCCGGCAGGCCTCGGCTGAGTTTCTCCAGTTGATCCGCGACCTCGACGAATTGCTGGCGGCGAGCGATCAATTCCTGCTTGGCTCCTGGCTTGAAGACGCCAAACGGTGGGGCGCGACTGACGCCGAGCGCGCCCGGCTCGAATGGAACGCCCGCCGCATCCTCACGCTCTGGGGCACCGGTCCCGCGATCCGCGATTACGCCTGGAAAGAATGGTCTGGCCTGCTAACCGGTTTCTACGCCAAGCGCTGGGAAATCTTCTTCCGGCGCCAGCAAGCGGCACTCGATGGCGGCCAGCCTTTCGATCAGGAGGCCTGCCAGGCTGAGCTGTATCGCTTCGAGAATGCCTGGTGCCAACAGCACGAACCTTATCCCGCCAAACCCACGGGCGACAGCCTCGCCGTCGCCCAGCGCCTCTTTGACAAATACCTGTCCGCCCCTCCCGTGTTCCAGAGCCTCACGACCGGCAAGCCGGCCACCTGCTCGTTCGCCTTGCCGGGAATGGACGCCGACTTCGCCAACGACGGCGCGATCGACACCGAGAGTTACTGGGCTACGGACACCCGACAGGACCCCGCCGCGTGGTGGCAGGTGGACTTGGAGAAACCAGACGTCGTTGGGCGCGTCGTCGTGGTTGGCTACCACGGGGATCTTCGGCACTACGGCTTCACGGTGGCCGGTTCGCTCGACGGCAGGTCTTGGGACACCCTCGCCGACCGTCGCGACAACACCTCACCCGCCACATCGGGCGGCTACGAATGCCAATTCACGCCACGAGAAATCCGGTATCTCCGCGTCACGCAGACCGCCAACTCCGCCAACACCGGCCGCCATCTCGTCGAGGTGATGGCCTTTGAGAAATAGTCGTGACCCGACGAGAACGACTGACGGCGACCTTGCGCGGCGAGCAGGCTGACCGGCCCGCAGTGAGTTTCTATGAGATCGGCGGCTTCCAAATTGATCCGAGCGACCCAGATCCCTACAACATCTACATCCTAAACGAACGCAATGAACTGGTGGAACCTATGGAAGGTTGGCATATCGCTGCGTGACCTTTAGTAAACTCTTCAGTTCAAGAACAGTGAATGGGCTCCCGGCACTCCGATGGCCCAATACAACGGTGTTCCCAGAACATCGTTATCATATTTGCTCACTCGATGTCAAAAGGGGCAACTGCTGGGAAGGAACCCGCTCCAATAAGACCACGGTGGCAGCCCATAACCCCGCGCCGCACCTCTGCAATTACCCATCCGGTTTTGGCCGTGTCCGAACCCCTTCGCTTTCACAAGCACCTGACCGGGATTGCGTCTCCGCAGCAAATGGGAGCACCGGGTTACGCCGCCAACGCGGCGCATCCCACGGCACCAACTCCAGCCCGGCGATCTTGCGCCGCCGGTTGACGCCCCGGAGCAGAACCCGCAGTCGATCGCGCACGGGGGCATAGGGTTCGTAGGGAATGGCCGAAGGGCACCGGCCAATTCCTCCACCGTTCGGTGGACGGCCAGTCGCTCCAACTCCCGCTTCAGTTCCGCGAATCGCTGGCGCTCGATCCGCACCGAGGCGTGCCATGCCCCGTCCCGTCCCCGGCGGCAGCCAATGCTGTAGCCCTCGAAGCGCAACGGACAGCGACGCAAATCACGGATTTGCTCGACCTCCGCCGTGAAGAACGCGTGCTGGCCATGCGTGGCCAGCAGCACAAAGAACCGCCCCCAGCGTAGATACTGCACGCCGGCTGCGCCGGCTTGCTTGCGCCGGGCGCGGGTCCACTTCGACATCGCCAGGCCGTGTTGCACGATGAGTTTCTGGTCCACCGGAACCGGGTTCTTG
>CAINDV010000954.1 GCA_903847485.1 uncultured Verrucomicrobiota bacterium | reverse complement strand
GGGGGATTGGGAAGGTGAGGTCATGGGCGGGCAACAAGTCCGAAGTCCGAAGTCCGAAGTCCGAAGGAAGCCCGAAATCCGAAATCCGAAAAGAAACCTTCGGACACCGGACGCTGTTTCGGATTTCGGATTTCGGATCTCATTCGGATTTCGAGTTTCGGATTTCGGATTTTCACTTGGTTTCCAACGGCTGTCCTTCGCGCAATGCCGCCGCGCCATCCACCACCACGCTTTCGCCAGGTGCCAGGCCGGCCAGAATCTCGACACCGCCGTCCAACTGGCGACCGACGCGCACGATGCGCATCTGCGCCTTGCCATCACGAGCCACGAAAACGATTTCCAGTTGGCCACGGCTCACCAGCGCCGCAGTGGGCACGACGAGGAATTCCGCTTCCGCCATCTGCACCGACAGCCTGCCGAATTGCCCCGGCAACAGCCCCGGTGTCGCCGGCAGGTCCAGCTTCACGCGCACTGAGCGCGTCGCAGGATCGGCCACCGGCGCGATCTCGGCGACCTTGCCATCGAGCTTCGCGCCGATTGCGTCCACGCAGACCGCGAGGGTTCCGCCGGGCTTCACCCGCGCCAGCAAGGAGTCCGGCACGTCGGCTTCCAAGCGCAAATTCGACGGGTCTTCGATGCGCAGCAGCGGACGGCCCGGCATCGCCATATCGCCGACCTCGGCGTCCTTGCGCGCCACCACGCCGGCCATCGGCGCCTTGATCTTGGCGTAAGACAGCATCGCTCTCGCCTCGGCGACGGTTGCCAGCGTGGACTCGCGCCGGAACGTGGCGGAATCATACTCGGCCTGCGTCGCCGCGCCGCCTTCGCGGAGCTTGGCGACGCGCTGGAAATCAATCTGCGCCTGGTGGAAAGCCGCTTCAGCTTGTCCGAGCCGGGCCTCGATTTCGTCCGTGGCGAGCGTGACGAGCAAGTCGCCTTCCTTCACCAACTGGCCCAGCTTCACCGGCAGGCTCACGATGTGACCGCTGACTTTCGCCTCGATATCCGCCGACTGCCGCGTCTTGACGGTGCCGACGACTTCTTCAATCACCGGCAGCTTGCGCGGCTGAATGACCTCGACGCGCACGCTGGCGGAGGGAAGCGCAGGGGCTGTGGTGTGGGCGGATTCGTGGGGCTTGCCGCAGCCGGACAAAATCAAAGCTCCGAAAGCAGAAAGCAGAAAGAAGAAAGAAGAAAAGAAACCCACGAACGACGAACGCTGCTTCGGATTTCGAGTTTCGGATTTCCTTCGGATTTCGGATTTCGGATTTCGGATTTGGTCCGTTCTTTTCATGGGAAGATAGATCATTTCAAACTCTCACTTGGTTTCCAGGATGCTCAAGCCCAGCGCCTTGCGCAGCGCCGCAGTGGCGATTTGCACATCAGCCAGCGCGTCGGCGCGGCGGACACGGGCGGCGGTGAGGGCCGTCTGGGCATCAATCAACTGCGTCGCCAGGGCCGCACCCTCGGCGAAACGCCTGCCAGTCAGCGACAGGCTTTCTTCAGCTTGCGCGACGGTCTTTTCGCCGACCTGAAGCCTCTGCTGTGCTTGCTCCAAATCCAGTCGCGCCTGCTCCGCTTCCAAGCCCACAGCGAGGCGCACCTTGCGCTCCTGCTCGCGGGCGGCTTCCAGATTGGAGCGGGCCTCGCTGACCTTGGCGCGGGTGAGGCGGCCGTCCCAGAGATCCCATTGCAGCATCACGCCGCCGGTGTAGCTCTTGCCGTCGCCGTTCATCACCCAGCCGTAATCGTAGTCGAGACTGCCGAAGGCGCTGACGCGGGGGATGTAGCCGGATTTCGCGCTGCGCACCTGCGCCTCCGCGGCGCGGGAGCGCTCGGCGGCGGCGACGGATTCGGGGCGGTTGGCCAGCGTGCCGGCGGCGGGCGCGGTGAGCGTCGGGGCGGTGTCAGCTACGGAAAATTCTTTCTCCTCCAGGCCAAGAAGATTCTGCAAGGCGCGCTGGGCCAGGGCGTTGGCGTTGCGGGAGCGGATCAAATCCTCCTGCGCCTGCGCGAGCCGGACTTCGAGGTCCAGCACATCGGCGCGCAAGGCCGATCCGGCGTCGAACCGCTTCCGGGCCAGCGCGGTGTTTGTCTCGTAAGATGTAATGGCCGCCTGCGCCGCAGCGATGAACTGCCGCGTCTTCTGCACCGTGAAGAACGCCCGCGCCACTTCACCTGCGAGCGTCTGCCGCACCGCTTCGGCGTCCTGACGCGCTGCCGCGCTGCCGGCCTTCGCGGCGTGCTTTTCCGCCGTGATCTTGCCGCCGGTGTAAAGCGGCATCGTGAGCACACCACGGACGTTCATGTCGTCGGTGGCGGGCACGTCGTTGAAATTGATGCCGGAGCTGTAGGAACGTTGGTTGAGGATGTTCCCGAAGCTCATCATCGGGCTGTCCGTGCGCATGTAGCTGGACTGGAGTGAAAGCTTCGGCCACACGGCGCTGTTCGCCTGCTCGATGCCAGCCTGTGCGGCGGCGACGCGCTGCAAGGCGATGCGCGCATCCGGGCTGTTCGTCTGGGCGAAACCGAGAGCGCGCTCGAGCGTCCACGGCTCGGCGGCAGCGGCGGCAAGCGTGCCCAGACCCGCGATGAGGAGGACGGCACCGGCCTTCATTTCTTGCAGCAAGAGTCGCCGGACTTGCCTTCTTCAGCGCAGCAACAACCACAGCCGCCCACGCCCATCTTCTTCAAGATGATCTCCAGCGGGCAGAAGTTTGTGAACGAGGACTGTATCAGGTTGAAGCCGACGAAGGCGGTGAACCACAGCCAGTTCGGGTTGTGGTAGTGCGCCAGGAGCAGGCTGCCGAGGATGAAGGTGCCGGCGAAGCGGCGAATGATCATTTCCATAGTGTGTTTGGTTATTGCGAGTTTTCGGTGTTGGTAGAGTTAGCGAAAGCTTCCGGCCAGCAAGGCCCCAACCGTCAGGCCGTAGATGGTGCTGATGATCGGGTTGCTTGTCAACGGGCAGGCACCAGACGAGCAGCCGACGAGCTTGTGCCAGCCGAAGCCGAGCGCGGCTCCGAGCGTAGCGCCGATGAGAAGGTGCGGGGTCATGCGGGGGTGAATCGTGAATTGTGAATTGTGAATCGTGAATAGTGAAAGGTCAGGCGGCGACGGCGGGGGCGGCGTGCTGCGCCAGCCAGCGTTTCAGGGTCGCGGGCGGAGCCATACCGACCATTTGATCCACGCGCTGGCCGCCGCGGAAAAGCATCAGCGTGGGCACGCCGGTAAGGCCGTAGCGGCTAGCGATTTCCGGCACGTCGTCCACGTCCAGCTTGGCGAATTTCACTTGGCCAGTCATCTCGCTGGCCAGTTGCTCCAAGAGCGGGGCCAGCATTTTGCACGGCCCGCACCAAGGCGCGTAGAAATCCACCAGCACTGCTCCGGTGGCGTGAAGCACTTCCGTTTCAAAACTTGTTTCTGTCAGTTCTATGATGTCCTTCATGGGTCAATTCGACTTTGTGTTGTCTCCATGACCGAGCCGCGAGACCAGAAAAGGTTACACCGTGAACTCCGCGCTTCTTCGTGAATCCTGCCCACCAAGTTGTCGTGACGAGCCAGGATGACGCAAAGAGTCTGGGACGAGCGTGCCTACAGCGAATGACCGGGCAGCCCCGGGGCTGAATCCGAACTGGGTGGATAGGTGGGCGACGAAGCCCGAAGGCCGACGCTCCTCGTGCCGCTTCTGCCTCCCCAACGGGGAGGGTCGGGGGGCACAGTCCGGCACAGTCACGGGGTTTGCCGGAGTGGCTGGGGCGGCGGAAACGCCTGAAATGCCCGCACGAGGGCCTCGCCGGTGAAGGGCTTTTCCAGGAAGGAAACGTGTTTGTGCCCGGCGAGATCGGCAGCAAAACGCTGCGCTGGCAGACCGCTCATCGCCACAATCGGCACGTCGAGGTCGAGCTTGCGTACCGCCCGGATGAAGGCCGCCCCGTTCACGCCGGGCATCATCATGTCCGTGAGCACGAAGCGGATATCCGCTTGATGCCGGGTGAAAAGGAGGATGGCTTCCGCACCGTCCTGGGCCACCAGCGGCACGTAGCCGTGGCTGGTGAGCATGTGTTTTGCGACCTGGCAGATGACCTCCTCATCGTCCACCACCAGCACCAGCTCGCCCTGGCCTGCCGTGGTTGCGGGGCAGGGGGTGAGGCGACTTTCCAGTTGGCCATGTTCCACTGCTGGCAGGAACACGCGAAACCGGGTGCCCTCGCCGACGAGCGAATGCAGGTCCAGGAAACCGTGATGCGCCTTGACGATGCCCAGAACGGTCGGCAGCCCCAAACCGGTGCCCTGGCCCGGCGGTTTGGTGGTGAAGAAAGGCTCAAAAATCTGATCCCGGATGGTCGGCGGGATGCCGCTGCCGGTATCGGTCACCTGGAGCAACACATAAGGTCCAGGCTGGGCCTCAGAGTTCATTTGGCAGAAGACGGGGTCGGCGTGGAAATTGCGGGCTTCCAGGGTCAACGAACCACCGTCGGGCATGGCATCGCGGGCGTTCACGCAGAGGTTGAGAAGCACCTGGTGGATTTGGGTGATGTCGCCGACCACCGGCCACAAATCCGGGGCCGGTTGGGTGGTGAACCGGATGTTCTTGGGGAAGGTTTCGCGGGCCAGCCGGTGCATCTCTTTCAGCAGGTGTTCGACGCGCAGTTCCACACGCTCGATTTCCTGACCACGGCTGAAGGCGAGCAGCAGCCGCACGATGCCGGCGCCGCGATCGGCGCTGGTACGGAGCAGCGTCAGCAATTCCGTGTCCGCCGCGTCCGCCGGCCGGCCGGCGAGCAGCTCCGCGACCATGAGGATGGGCGAGAAGACGTTGTTCAGGTCGTGAGCCACGCCGCTGGCCAGCGCGCCGATGCACTCCATGCGCTGGGAGCGGAGGAACTGCTGTTCCATCTTCTCCTTCTCGGTAAGATCGGTGCTGACGATGAGGATGGACTTGGGCTGGCCCTGCGGGTCGCATATCAGGCTGAATCGGCTGTGAACATGGATGGCGCGTCCGTCCCGCGCTGCTTGCTGTAATTCACCGCTCCAGGAACCTTGCGTCAGCACATCCATGCGCGCCTGGAGCAGCTCCCGGCTCATGCGACCAAACAGGCGGTCTTCGCTGTGGGCGCCGATGGCCTCCGTCCGGGTCCAGCCGTAGAGCTTTTCCGCGGCCGGGTTCCAGAACTCGATCCGGCCGGCAAGCGATTGCACGCAGATGGCGTCCGGGGAGATGTCCAGCAGCGCCGCCTGCTCGCGCAATTGCCCCTCGCCCTGCCGCCGCTCAGTGGTGTCTTGAATCATTGCCAGATGGCCCAGCGCCTGGCCGTCCGCCCGCTGGAGGAACACCGTGGTCACGTTCCCCCAGACCGTCGCGCCGTCTTTGCGGAGGTAGCGACTATCAAGGCGGAAAGCAGTCCGAGGTGCCGCCTGGGATCGGCGCAGCAGTTCCACGCTCTGGGGCAGATCATCCGGGTGACTGACTTCCGCCACGCTCCGCCGACATAATTCCTCGCGCTTGTAGCCTAACATTTCGGCGAAGGCTTGATTCACCTGGATAAATTGTCCCTCGGTATCCGTCAGCACCATCCCCAGCGGGCCAGCCTCGAAGGCCAGGCGGAAGCGTTCCTCGCTTTCGCGCAGCGCCTCGGCGGCGTGTCGTGGCTCAGTAAGGTTCGTGGTGACGCCCAGATAGCCGGTAACCCGGCCGGCGCCGTCGCGCAAAGCTACCGCCGAACTGTGAATCCAAGCGATTTTACCCCCAGGATGAACACAACGATAATCCCGTTGCCAATCCTGTCCGATGCGTACACAGTCCCGCCAGGCCGCCGCCGCCGAGCGGTCTTCGGGATGCAGCGATTGCGCCCAGTCTTCCCCGCAGGCCGCTGCGGAGGACAGACCCGCCATGTCACACCAACGGCGGTTGACGTAGGTGTAACGGCCGACTGCATCGGTTTCGTAAATGCCCGCCGGTGCCTGCTCGGCCAGGGTGCGGAACCGGCGTTCACGGTCCTGTAGTTGGGCATGGGAAAAGTCCCGTTCCTGGAGGCGACGGCGGAGTTCGCGACTGCCCCGCTGCAACCCCACCAACCCCAACAGCCAAAAGGCGGTTAGGCCGGCAGCGGCGGCACGTCCGTGGTGCCAGACAGCGGAGGGCGCAAATTCCAGCGGCACGGTGACGCTCAAGCCGCCGCTCACCTCGCCGACGCGATAGCCTTGTTGACCGTGGCACTTCATGCAGTGGGGCTGCATCGTCAATCCGCTCAGGTAACGGAGCACCGGCGAGCCGGCCAGGGAAACCTCTTGCGCCACTGCGCGCTCGCCGCGTTCGAGGCGCCGTAGGGCCTCCATCTCCCAATCGTCGGGCTCGTTCATCGGGTTGAGCGGCTTCAAACTGGTGAGGTGCCCAAGCCAGGCACCCTCCCCGGATGCCGGCTCCGGCGCGAACCGGGAGAGGTGGATGGGGTTGACCAGCATCAGCTTCTGCCCGGCTGCCGTAGTCAGGTCGCGATCCGCCACATCCGTCAGCCGCGGATCCGGCAAAGCTCCCGGTGAAACCAACTCGTACACGCCGCCGTGCTCGGCATTCCAAGAGTGAAACGCGAACTCCCCGCGGCAAGCCTCCTCGGCACGAATGCGGGCCACTTGGGCGCGCTCCCGGCTGGCGTAATGCACGATCAGCACTACCACTGCCAACGCCGCGAGGGTCCACCCCACGGCTACCCAGCGGAGTACCCGTCGGGCCGAAGCCCAAGCGGCACCCGCAGCCAGTGGTCGAGCTGGATCGCGCATGGCATCCACGAAGACTATTTCAGGTGACGCGGCGTTGAAAAGCAAGCCAGCAGGAAGCCAGCACAGCAGTTCGGGCACATCTCAGCAGGAAGCCAGCACAGCAGTTCGGGCACATCTCAACACCTGAGGCTGTCTGGGCAAGGATTTTCTTGGGGGCGGCACATGGGTCAGGCGGTGACGGCGTTGGGGCTTTTGCGATGGGCCAGTTGGCGCAGATAGGCCGCCTCGTCGTAGGGCGTGCGGGTCTGCCAGC
>CAINDV010000953.1 GCA_903847485.1 uncultured Verrucomicrobiota bacterium | reverse complement strand
TACCGGGTGCTGCGTTACGGGTTGGAGTATGCGGAACGGGGACTGCGGGACTACGAACAGAAGTACGAAGCAAGTCAGCGACGCCTGCTCGGCAAGCTGGCCGCCCAACACGGTTTCAAGCTCGTCTCCGAAACCTCGCTGGCGATGCAGCCATCGGTCTAGTCGCCCCAACGCATGTCCCGCCAACCTGAAAAATTGCCCGACGCAAGAGCTGCCTCGAGCGCTGGAACCGAGATCAGCCCTGGCAGGTTCATGGGCAGAATCGCTGGATGACTTCGACCTCGTCTTTCCCATGGCCGACTTGTATGCTTGGCCGATTCAATGAACGCCGACGAAACTAACCCAAAGGTTCGCCTCCTCGCGGCTGCGGCACGCGGCGGCGCTCCTGCTGAAAGGCTTTGAATGAAGTGTTTCTACCATGCACAAGTGGACGCCGTCGCGGTCTGCAAGAACTGCGGCCGGGGGCTTTGCCCCGGCTGTGCTGTGGACTTGGGTAATGGCACAGCCTGCCGGGGCCGGTGCGAAGCCGAGGTCCAGGCGCTGGTGGAACTTCAGCAGCGCAGCAAGACGGGCTATCAGAAAGCCGCGAGCGCGGCCGGGCGGACGGCACTGTGGCTGAGCCTGACCTGCCTCGCGTTTGTCGCCGCCGGGTTGGTGGCTTGGAACAGTGGCGGCGGGATGTTGCTTTTCTTCGGCGCCGTTTTCCTGTTGGGCGCCGTGTTTTCGTACATTACCGCCCGCCGTTTCCGACGCGTGGATTGATCGCCTATGGCTGCCGCCGCACGCACCGGTTTCGCCAATCGAAGACTCGGAACGCCGGCCTCCGGCCCGGCGCGCAGCAGGCTCGGCTTCCCAACGAGCCGGGCCGGAGGCCGGCACCGCAGCAGTTCGGAAATACGCCGCCGGACACCCACGCTTCACTTGCTGGCGGGCTGGCTGGCTGGTAGCTTTTCCCCATGAGCGCTGCCGAAGTAATTGCCGAACTCGAAAAACTGCCCCGCCAGGAGCAAGAGGAAGTCTGGTCGTTCCTGCTGCACGCCCGCCAAGCCAAGACCAGCACGGATGTGGGGGTTGCCTTCGTGGGCGACGCCGAGTTTGAGCAGGCGGTGCAGAAGGTTTTCCGCGAACACGACGAACTTTTCCAGCGCCTCGCGCAATGAGCTTCGGGGAATCGCAATTTCTCTCGCGCCGCCAGGTGGCGCGGCTGCATGACCTCGGGCTGGCACGCCACGGCGGCTCCGCCGGTGTCCGGGACGAAGGGATGGTGGACTCCGCGCTGGCGTCGGCGCAAAACGCATTCCTCTACGGCGGCGGGGATTTGTTCGACATCGCAGCGGCTTACGCCTTTCATTTGGCCGAAACGCAGGCTTTCCTCGATGGCAACAAGCGCGTCGCTGTCGCCGCAGCGCTGACGTTTCTTGAAGTGAACGGCGTTACTCGGTTACCGGACGACCGCGAACTTTACGCCGCCATGATTGATATCGCCAACAAACGCTTGACCAAGCTTGGGCTGGCGGATTTGCTGCGTCGCCATGGACGCCAACCCTGAATTAAACCTATGCCCCTCGCTGAACTGAATCCATCTGCCGTCTCCGGCGCCACACCGCCCACCGCCGAAACCGTCGTCGCCGTGCGTGGCCTCACCAAAGTCTTCAAGGACTTCTGGGGCCGCGCCAAGGCTCGCGCAGTGGATAACGTGGACTTCGAGGTCCGGCGCGGCGAAGTCTTCGGCCTGCTCGGTCCGAACGGCTCCGGCAAGTCCACCACCGTCAAACTCCTGCTCGGCTTGCTCCGGCCCACGAAAGGCCACATCGAAGTCCTCGGCCATTCGCCGCGCCACGTCGCCACCAAGGCCCGCATCGGCTACCTGCCGGAGGAAAGCTACCTCTACCGCTACCTCGATTCCCGCGAGACGCTCGACTTCTTCGGCAACCTCTTCCACCTGCCTGCTGGCGAACGTCAGCGCCGCAACGACCAGTTGCTCGACATGGTCGGCCTCAGCCAGACGCGCACCCGCGCCGTCGGCGAGTTTTCCAAGGGCATGCAGCGCCGCATCGGCCTGGCCCAGGCGCTCATCAACGACCCCGACCTCGTCATCCTGGACGAACCCACCGCCGGCCTCGACCCAATCGGCTGCCGCGAAGTCAAAGACCTCATCGTGGCGCTGGCGCGGCGCGGCAAGACAGTCATCCTCAGCAGCCACCTGCTCTCCGACGTGGAAGATGTCTGCGACCGCGTGGTGATTTACTACGGCGGCAAAGTGCAGGCGATGGGCACACTGAAGGAACTCCTCGCCCGGCCCGACCGCATCCGCATTACCGCGCCGCTGGTGCCCCGAGACGTGCTGGAGAAAACCATCCGCGACCTCAGTCAGGGCGGTACGGCGGAAGACATCAGGATTGATAACCCGACGCAAAACCTGGAGAGCTACTTCCTGGAAGTCGTCCAGCGCGCCCGTCAGGCGGCGGCGGAAACCTCCGGCGCCACCTCCGGCCACCGCGTCGCTGAGTACCTGCGCGGGACCGCCGAAGCCGGCCAACTCTCCGCCGAGAAAATGCTCGAACGCCTCACGCTCCCGCAGTCCGCGCCCGCCGCACCCGCCGCCGCCGAGCCATCTGCTTCGACTGTGGACAACCAGAAGCTCGCCGCCCTCACCCAAACCGCCGGCCCGGAAACCAAGCCAGCGCCCGCCCATCCGCCCGCCGCCGCCCCGAAAGCCAGCGAAGCGGAGTTGAAGAAAGCCGACGAGAAACTGGCCTCGCTCCTTGGGAAACCGAAGAAGTGAAGCCCGACCTTCATTTGCCCAAACCTGAACTGCTGCTGTCGTCCAGTTCCTCCCGCACATGAACCAGCTTTACTTCGGCGATAATCTCCAAGTCCTGCGCGATTCCGTGAAAGACGAGTCGGTGGACCTCATCTACCTCGACCCGCCGTTCAACTCCAAGCGCGACTACAACCTCCTGTTCAAGTCGCCCAAAGGTCAGGATAGCGAGGCTCAGATTGAGGCGTTCAAGGACTCATGGAGATGGGGACTCCAGGCGCAAGCCGAGTTTGCCGAACTGCTCAAACAGGAAAACTCGGAAGTGGCGAAGTTGGTCAATGCGCTGGTTGAGTTCCTGGGGCACAACGACATGACAGCTTACTTGGTGATGATGGCCAGCCGACTGTTGGAGTTGCGCCGGGTGCTCAAGCCCACCGGCTCGCTGTACCTGCATTGCGACCCAACGGCTTCGCATTACTTGAAGGTGGTGCTGGATGCGGTTTTCGGCTTTGAGCATTACCGGAACGAAATCATCTGGAAGCGTTCCAACCCAAAGAGTCTCGGCTCGATCAATTTTCCGACCTGCTCTGACACCATCTTCCGCTACACGAAATCAAACGCGTTCACCTTTCACCAGCCTTACGAGACGCACGATCCAGAATACGTTGAATCCGCTTACCGCTACTCGGACGAAGAAGGCCAGTACCGCCTGCTGCCGCTGTTGAACCCAAATGACAATCGCCCCAACCTCACCTACGAATTCATGGGAGTAACTCGTGTCTGGCGTTGGACACGCGAACGGATGAAGCAAGCCCAGAGCGACGGATTGATCGTGCAGACAAAACCGGGTGCGGTCCCGCAATACAAGAAGTACCTGGCGGATTCAAAAGGGCGTACGATAACGAACGTCTGGACTGACATTCCGCAAGCAGCGGGGAACGAAGCGCTCGGCTATCCAACGCAGAAGCCGCTCGCGCTTTTGGAGCGCATCATCGAGGCCAGCAGCAACAAGGGCGACGTGGTGTTGGACCCGTTCTGCGGTTGCGGCACCGCCGTTCACGCCGCGCAGAAACTCAAACGCAGATGGATTGGCGTGGACATCACCCACCTGGCCATCTCGCTCATTGAGAAACGCCTCAAGGATGCGTTCAAGTCGCGCTGCGAGTTTGAAGTCCACGGCACGCCGAAAGACGTTGAAGCCGCGCGCAATCTCGCAGCCCGTGACAAATACCAGTTCCAGTATTGGGCTGTGTCGCTGGTAGATGCTCAACCGTCCCAAAGTCGAAAGAGGGGTGCGGATGGCGGCATTGACGGCCTAAAGTTCTTCCAGGACGTGGACCGAGGCGGAGCACGGAAGATCGTCGTGAGCGTGAAGGGCGGTGGCTTGAAGGCCGATGATGTGCGGGCGCTCAACCATGTCCGCGAACGCGAGTCGGCGGAGATAGCGCTCTTCATCTCGCTCGAAACGCCGACCAAGGGAATGATCGCCGACGCCGCGTCCGCCGGGTTTTACACCGGGGCGGCGGGCGCGAACTTCCCGCGAGTGCAACTGCTGACGATTGAAGGCTTGCTCTCCGGCCAGCAGCGCGCCGAGCATCCCGACCACCAGCCGGACTTGAACTTCAAGAAAGCCAAGGCGGAGGCGAATGCGCAGCAGCACACCATGCCCTTGTAAAAGCACCTACACCCCCATGCAACGCATCCTTGCCATCACTGGTTTAACTTGGAAAGCCGCCTTTCGCTTCCGGCTGTTCGTCGTCGTGGCGGTGCTGCTGCTGGCGGCAGTGATCGGGCTGCCGATTCTCATCAAAGACGACGGCACGGCGCGCGGCTTTACGCAGATTCTGCTGACTTACACGCTCACGGTCATCACGGCGCTGCTGGGGCTTTCCACGCTCTGGCTGGCTTGCGGCACGCTGGCGCGCGACATCGAGGAGTGCCAGATGCAGATGGTGGCCGTGAAGCCCATCGCCCGCTGGCAGATCTGGCTGGGCAAGTGGCTCGGCTTGCTTTCGCTCAACGCCGCGTTGCTGGCGCTGGCTGGGGGCAGCGTCTATGTGCTGCTCCAGTGGCGGGCTACGCGGTTGCCCGAGGCCGAGCAGCGCATCCTTCGTAACGAGGTGCTCCTGTCCCGGGGCACCGCCCGCCCGGCGAGCATTAACGCCGAGTTGGAAGCCGAGACCGACCGGCGCTTGCAGGAGAAGCTCAAGCAGGGTGGCGTCGCGAATCTGGATGTAATTCGGCTCCGCAAGGAGTTGCGGGAACAGGTCAAGGCGGAGTTTCAACTCGTTCCGTCGGATGCCTATCGCATCTGGGAAGTACCGCTCGGCTCCGCACTGCATTCTCTGGCTGGTAAGCCGCTGACCCTGCGCATCAAGTTCAACGCCGCCAACGGCAGCTCCTCCGGCACCTTCACCGGCCTGTGGCAGGTTGGTATTCCCGACAAGCAGAAAGTCTGGCGCAGCGAGCCGATGAGCCTGGCACCCGACACCTTTCATGAGTTTGAAGTCCCGCCCGACCTCTTCGCCGCCGACGGCGTGCTGACCATCGCCTTCATGAATCCCAATACCACCGTATTGCTCTTCCCGCTCGAAGACGGCATTGAAGTGCTCTACCCCGAGGGCGGGTTCCTGCTGAACTTCGTGCGCGGCTTGGGCATCATTTTCTGTTGGATGGCGCTATTGGCCGCACTGGGGTTGGCGGCGGCGAGTTTCCTCTCGTTACCGGTCGCCGCGTTCTTCTCGCTGGCCGTGCTGACGCTGGTGTTCTCCACCGGCACGCTTTCGACGGTCATCGAGGAAGGCTCCATCTTTGGCTGGGACTCCGAGGCGAGCAAATACACCAGTTCGCCTGTGGACATTGTAATCGTGCCGGCGTTCAAGGGGCTGCTGGCCGTGATCAATCTCGCCAAGGAGTTTTCGCCGGTGGACGCCTTGAGCACCGGACGCGCTATCTCCTGGACCGAAATGGCGCAGGCGTTTCTGCAAATTGTCGTGCTGCTGGGAAGTCCCTTGGCGGCGCTGGGCATCTACACCTTCCACCGCCGTGAGCTGGCTGCGGTGCAAGGCCCGCAATGAGCCGGACGAAAATGAAATCCGAAATCCGAAGTCCGAAAGCCGAAAGAAATCCGGAACCCGAAATCCGAAGAGTAGCGCCTAGTCCACTCGGCGGAGCGCGCAGTTTCGTATCACCAGTAGTTTCCCATTTCGGATTCCGGATTTCCCCATCTTTCCCATGACCCGCTTTCTTAAACCCATTCTCCTGTTGCTGCTCGCTGTCGTCCTGCTCGCCGGCGCCGGGCAAGCCCAGCGCGCCTTGAACCGCGACCGCGACCGGCTGGGCCTGACGCGCGTCACGCCGCTGGAAAACGCACCGCCGGTGCTGGCCTTCACCACTGTCGCGCTGGGCGGTTTCCGCGGGCTGATTTCCAGCGCGCTGTGGATGCGGATGAGCGACCTCCAAGACCAGGACAAATTCTTCGAAATGAAGCAGCTCGCCGATTGGATAACCAAGCTCGAGCCGCATTTCGCCCAGGTTTGGGTCAACCAAGCTTGGAACATGTCCTACAACATCTCGGTCAAGTTCAAGGACTTCGCCGACCGCTGGCGCTGGGTTCAGAGCGGCATCGAGCTTCTCCGCGACGAGGGTCTCAAATACAACCCCAACGAGGTACTCATCTACCGCGAACTGGCCTGGCACTTCCAGCACAAGATGGGAGCGGACCTCGACGACGCCAACCGTTATTACAAACAGCAGTGGGCCAATCAAATGGCTGCCGTCTTCGCCAAGAAGACTCCCAATCTTGACGAACTTATCAACCCGACGACGGACGACGCCCGCGAGCGTCTCAGCCTTCTGACGAACAAGTTCAAGATGGATCCGCGACTGATGAAGGAGGTGGATCAGACCTACGGCCCGCTTGAATGGCGCTTGCCTGAAGCCCACGCCATCTACTGGGCTGCCGCCGGGCTCAAAAGAGCACGTGAGAACCCCACCAAAGTGAACCCGGACGACCTCATCCAGCTTCGGCGCACGATTTATCAGCCCATGCTCATGAGCTTCCACCGTGGTCGCCTGGTCACCAACCCTTATCAGAAGCGGTTCGAATTGGCACCTAATCTCGCCATCATCTCCAAGGTCAACGCCGCCTACGAGCAATCCATGGCCGACGACGCCAAGAACCGGGACCACATTGCCACGGCGCACCGCAACTTCCTGCGCGATGCGGTCTATTTTCTCTACGGCTACAACCGCATGGCTGAGGCCGCCCAATGGTATCAATATCTCATCCGCAATTATCCCGACAAACCCGTCCTCGACGGCGACCCCACTTCCCTGCCTGCAAAGGTGCCGTTCGACGAATACGCCGTGAGCCGTCTCCAAGTGGACATTGAAGAAACCGATTCCAAGCGCGTCACCGGCGCGCTGGAAGGCTTGCTCATGAATTCATTCAACAACCTGGCCCTCGACGAGGACGACCGCGCCGCCGGCTTCAAGCTCATGGCCCGGAAGATCTACGACCGCTACGAAGCCAAGACTATGGTCAGCAAAGAACGTGTCGGTCTGGCACCGTTTGGAGATTTGGAAAAGGAAGCTCTCCGTCGCATCCTGGACCCGGAGGCAGGGCTGCCACCCGAAGCTCGCGCCATCATCCGCACCAAGCTGGGACTGCCCGCCGAGCCGCCTCCCACAGAGCCGCCCGCCCCACCCGCGCCTGTCTCCGGCGTGCCCACTAACTCACCGCCTGTAACCAACACGCCCGCCGCCAGATAGGAGCGTTCTCCTAACCCTTGCCCCCCATAGCGGCGGCTCGGCAGAGCGCCGCACTCTGCCTGCGTTCGTCCAGTCGGCGGTGCTCTACCGAAACGCCGCCACGCTACAGTTCATGACTGCCATGCGCGGCTATCCGTCTTGGGATTCTCCCCCTGACCCGCAGCGTGCTGCCGGCCTCCTGCCGGCAGATTGGGGGCGCGGCACTGCCGACAAGATGTCAGCCGCACGTTTGTTCAGGGCCGGTGAGCAAGTCCGAAAGGAATAAGGAGCTATTCCTGAACTTTGTCCCCGTAGCGGCGGCTCGGCAGAGCGCCGCCAGCGGCAGCCACCAGAGAAGAATGCGGCGCTCTACCGAGACGCCGCTACGCCGAGGTTTGTGGGCGCAACAATCCCTCTTGCCGCGGACGCTCAATTTGTGCAGCCACCGCGCCGGAAGCCGCCTGTCGCCACGAACTCAAACCTATGACTATCGAGAGAGACCCCGAAGAGTTCCGACGAACTCAAAGTGGATCGCCCATGCACACGAACCGACCAGCCATGCCCCAAGCCAAGAACTACTCGTCGTGACACACAACGCCGGCCTGTAGAGTCCAGGTTTATGCTCATTGTGGCTTGGGGGGTGTGGCCCACCGGTCCGAATGACACCGGCCCGTCCGAGAGTTGGAAGGGATCCCAGCCATAGGCCAGTCCGCTCTCAGTGGCGAGTTGTTTGGCGCGAAGGAACGCCGGAAACGAATCCGCAAAGACACAGAAAGCCATATAGACGGAGTTTCCTGATTGGCTTCTAAAGTAGGTTCTTAGTGCGGCTGCATTGGCGTTGGGATCAATGCCTTTGCCCGGCTTCGGCACCGCTATCTCACTGGTGAGTGTGGAAGTCCGAGTGTCGAAGTTCGCTCAGTTCGCCAATCGAAATTCGTCATTCGTCATTCGTCATTCCAACGGCGCGTTGAACCAGAACAGCGTGCCCCTCTCCGCATCGGATGGGGAGAGGGATCAAGGGTGAGGTGACGATTCGCTCTGCGCGGTGCGTCAGGTTCTCGTCGAACGCCGCGCGCGCGGGCACGCCGGGCTTCTTCAACTCAATGACCACCAGGCGGGGGCAAGGCTGAAGGCAGAAGGATGAATGCAGAAGTCGCCGAAAGTGCGCCGGTGACGCTGAACTGGCTGTCCAACAGGAAATCATTGTTCGCCGGATGCTTCCAATCCCTCGCGCGTGTTACTCCGTGAGATTGACTTGGCCACTGCGACGAATTCGACTACCTTTCCAACAGAGACATGATTGCGCGTGGGCAGCGTGGGTGGCTCAGCGGCGAGTTGACGGAGCGTCATCATGATTTTGGGAATTGACCTTCCATTCTTTCGTGTCTCCAAAGCTTGGTTCGAAACCAGGAGGAATGAGGGGTTGGTTCGCGTTTGGCAAAGCCGGAAATCCCAGATCGGCAGAGTCAATTACTACCCCGTCCACGTAGGCTATTGGTGGATCGGGCATCACGACCAGTTGGGCGCGCACGAGTTGGCTGATGTAGTTGGTGGATTGGTCAATGCGCAGTGACAATGGATCAGATTCGCCGACAATTATTCGATTCCGGCTGGCTACGCGCTGGAGGTGCGGTGCATTTCCAAAGGAGTAGTTCATGTCGCACCAGCCAGCGTCGTCATTCTTGCCGCGGTATTCCAAGACGAGTTCAAACCTAAGCCGACCACCTGGGTTAATCTTGGAAGCGGTCAGCAGCAGATCATTCCGAAATGTCTGCCGCAAGCTGTGGACTTTGCCGTCTGGGCTTCTGATTTGGGTTGGCGGGTTGTATTGGGAAAGTGTGACCCCTTGGCAATCTTCGGCCGCCACAGGCGAGTAGCGGACGATACCAGCGGGTAGCAATAGCAAGAGACGCACTTGCTCGATGGGGGTGTTGGTGCTCGCATTGCCGAATATGAAGCTGTGCCGCGAAAAACTGGAGCGCCACTCCACGCCATGAACCAACAGCCCCTTTTCATAACGCTCAGCTAGCGAGACGAGTCCATACTCAACCGCAGGCGTAGGTATAGGCACCCGTGGGCGCTTCGCGGCGAGATAATCTATGAAGGGCGGTAGTCCGAAAACGACTGTAAGCACCAATCCAATGAAGCCAATTAGCAAGCCAAGCGCCGTGTGTCGGCTTGGAATGGTCCAACCCTTCCATTGCTGTCGCGATGGGAACAGTGACTTGAGCACTTTACGGTTTGACTCCTTGATTACCGGGCGCAGTCGCATTTCAGGGCAGCCCCAGGGATTCTTTGAGCAGTTTCTTCAGCAGTTCCTCCAGGAGCGAAACGGTCGCTTGAACGCCAGATTGCTTTATCTTCTCACCCGCTTTCTTCCAGATCGTGTCGTTGCGGGCGGCGTCGAGAAACTCATGGCCTGTCCATGTCAGCCGTAATGTGCTGGTGGCTGCAATCTCACCATTGATATCTTCGATTATGCTTCCGACAACTAGCTTTGCTTCGATGAGTAGGGCAGTGTGGTAAAGCACCTGTGCTTCCGTATAGCCGCTTAGATTTGGTTTTGGTTCTTCGCCCTCTCTTTCGAGCAACAGCAGTCGAATCAGGTCCGTGTCTCGTTTCAATTGTCCTTTCCGCAGGCTCGGCGGGTTCCTCCGGTGCCAAGCCAGTCACCCATGCCTGCCCAGCCTTTGTCGGCATAGGTTCGTTCGGGTTTAGCAGGAATATCCGATGGCAGGGTGCCTTTCGCAGGCAAGTTGCCTTTGCAGAATTGATACCATTCCTTCTGGCCTCGCAGGCCAAGGGTGCGAGAAAAAGCGCGCGCGTTTTCAAACGGTCGATACTGCCGCAGATTGGACGCAATGGTTCCCGTGCCCAGCCAGTCGCCCCACCCTGCCCAGCCTTCACCGGCGTAGTTTTGGTCAGGGTTAGCAGGAATGTCGGGTGGCCGCGTGCCCTTCTCCGGTAGGTTGCCTTTGGCGAACTCCTTCCACTCAGATCCACTCCTGATGCCAAGGCCACGAGCAAAAGCTCGCGCCTTTTGGAAATGGCGATACTGCCGCAGATGGGGTGCTGCGTTTCCCGTGCCCAGCCAGTCACCCCATCCCGCCCAGCCTTTGTCGGCGTAGGTGTTGCTGGGTGCAGCAGGGATATCGGATGGCAGATCACCCTTCTCCGACAGGTTGCCCTTGCAGAACAGTTCCCACTCGTTGCGGCTTTTTAGGCCGAGACTACTAGCGAACTTGCGGGACTCTTCGAACGGGCGATACTGCCGCAGATTGGCCGCGATGGTTCCCGTGCCGAGCCAATCGCCCCAGCTTGTCCAGCCCTTGTCGGCATAGATACTCCTGGGGCCAGCGGGGATATCGGGAGGCAGCGTGCCCTTTCCTGGCAGGTTTCCCTTGCAGAACTGCGACCACTCACTGACGTTTCTGAGGCCGAGACCGCAAGCGAACTCACGGGCCTTTTCGTACGGGAGATACTTCCGCAGATTAGTCGCAATGGTTCCGGTGCCCAGCCAGTCGCCTATGCCTGCCCAGCCTTTGGTGGCATAGGTTCCCTGCGGGGCAGCAGGAATATCCGCCGGTAGAGTGCCTTTCTCGGATAGATTGCCTTTGCAAAATTCATTCCACTCACTGACGCCTTTGAGACCAAGACCGCGAGCGAACTTACGGGCTTTCTCAAATGGGAGATACTGCCGCTCAAAGTTTGCGACGTTTCCCGTTCCCAGCCAATCCCCCCACCCCGACCAGCCTTCATCAGCGTAGCGTTTGTCGGGGTTGGCAGGGATAACGGGTGGCCGATCTCCCTTCTCCGGCACGTTGTCATGGCAGAACTGCTCCCAGTCGTTGCGGTTTCTTAGACCGAGGTTACGAGCAAATTCACGGGCCTTTTCAAACGGAAGAAACTCCTTAAGAAAGTTTGAGACGTTTCCCGAGCCCAGCCAATCGCCCATTCCATTCCAGCCTTGCTCGGCATAGATCTGTTGAGGATTTGACGGAATATCCGCCGGACGTAGGCTCAATCGAGGCATTCCATCTTTGCAAAAGGCGACCCACTCCGCGCCATTCTTGAGTTTAAGACTGCGAACGAAATCGCGAGCATCTTGAAACGACCGCCATGACAACCTCGCTAAGCGGTCCCAGCACTTGAGGTCT
Organism: uncultured Verrucomicrobiota bacterium; assembly: GCA_903847485.1. Lineage (GTDB taxonomy): Bacteria > Verrucomicrobiota > Verrucomicrobiia > Limisphaerales > JAJXZI01 > CAINDV01. The sequence continues at coordinate 495 of CAINDV010000953.1, read as the reverse complement.
ATCTCTTGGACGAACTGCGCGAGGTCAATGCGCTGGGCGAGACGCTCGTCCATGTCGAACTCGACGCTGCCGCCGCCGGTGCGTTGCCGCCCTTGGGAGACCGCCCGGAAGTACTCGATGATGCGGTCATCGTTGGCGGCCAGGGCGCGGAGCGTGGTAAGAATCTCCTGAAAAGATTCCGACTCGAAGATGTCATCCGGTGTGGCGTCGGCGTCGTGCAGGATTGGCACGATCACATAACCCAACTCCTTGCCGGGGGCGGGGCGCAGGGCGCGGCCCACGGCCTGCACGATGTCCACTGCGCTGCGTCGTGGATCGGCAAACAGCACGCAGTCAATCCCCGGCACGTCCACTCCTTCGGTCAGACATCGCGCATTGGTGATGAGGGCGCGCTGGGTCTTGGCAAACTCCCCGATGATGCGGGCGCGGGTGCCGGTAGGCGTCTTCCCGGAGACGTGGAAGGTCGCAAGGCTGCCATATTTCGGGCAGGCGTGG
>CAINDV010000952.1 GCA_903847485.1 uncultured Verrucomicrobiota bacterium | reverse complement strand
GGCCCCAATTTCTCGTGTCTTTGCCAATAACCCATGCGTTCAAGAAATTCGTGGCCCCGCGAATTTGCTGGGCCAGATGCCCCGATTTGCTCGCGGACGACCTGCGCCAAGCCGCATGAAACCGTCACTCGCCAGTATGAACACTAATAAACTATTGACGTTACTCAGCCTGGCCGGGGCCGCCCTCTGGGGGGCCAGCCAAGCCGGCGCGCAAACCGCGCCCATCCTCACGCCCGGCGTGGATTATTCATTCCCCAACTTCGCCTACACCGGGCCGATCCGGAAGTTCGTGGACAAGCTGCCGGGTCTGACGCCCGGGGGTGCCAACGGCATCGGACAATATATCCCCTTGGCGGTCCACAATACGCCCTACGGTGCGCCCTACGGCCCGAACTGCGACTACTACGAAATCGGGCTGGTGGAGTACATCGAGAAGATGCACATGGATTTGGCCCCCTTGGGTGCCGCGGCGGGGACTGTGACGTTGTCTAGTGGCGTCATTACCGCCATTGCGGTGGCAAGCCCAGGGGCAGGCTATGTTCAGCCTTTGGTGGTGATCACCGATTCCGCCGGCAGCGGAGCGAGTGTGACGGCTGTTCTTACTGGCGGCCAGGTAACTGGCTTCACGGTGAACTCAGGGGGCACGGGCTATGTCAACCCCGTTGTCACGGTTACGGATCTTGCCAAAGGCACCAAGCTCCGCGGCTATGTGCAGATCGTGCCGGAAACCTGGCCGGGTAGAATTCCCCTGACCATCGCCAATGGCTGCAGCATGGACGTGAAGAACGGGGCTGGCCAGCAGATGTATGGCGCGGATCGGCCGCATTACCTGGGACCGCTCATTATTGCCACGAAGAACGTGCCGGTGCGCCTCAAATTAATGAACCTCCTGCCCACGGGCACCGCGGGCAAACTCTTCTTGCCGGTGGACACCACCATCATGGGGGCCGGCGATGGCCCGAAGCAAATCGGCACGGATGGGAATGGCATGCCCATCTACGAAAAATACACCGAGAATCGCGCCGTCATCCACCTTCATGGCGGACTGCCGCCGTGGATCAGTGATGGCACCGCCCACCAGTGGATCGCCCCGGCCGGCGAAGTGACCAGCTACAAGAAGGGCGTGGGAGCCATTGACGCGCCCGACATGCCGCCGCTGGACCAGGACGGGGTGATGACGTACTACTGGCCCAACGAGATGAGCGGACGGCTCATGTTCTACCACGACCATACCTATGGCCTCACCGGCCCCAATGTCTATGCCGGCGAGGCTGCGGCCTACATTGTCGTGGACAATGTCGAAGAAACCGCGCTCAAAACCGCCGGTGTTCCCGGCACGATTGACACCAGCCCGACTACTGGCGACATCATCAACATCGAACCGCATGACGTGCCCATCGTCATCCAGGACAAGACCTTCGTCTATGGCGGGCTATCGGCAGGGGCAACGGCAACGGCCACCGTTGGCACAGACAACGCTACGGCAACGGCGGCCATGGGCGTAACCGCTACAGCGACTGCAACCATTGATGTAAATGGTGTCATTACTGGCATCACGGTTGTGAACCCAGGCTATGGCTATTTGGCATCGCCACTGCAGCCGACGGTCACCATCACGGACTCGGGTGGTGGCTCTCTCGCTGCTGCTACCGCGATTGTAGGGGCAGGTGGGGTTATTTCGAGCATCACAGTCGATCAGGGAGGCTTAGGCTACGTAACTCCGGTTGTCACGATCGATGCCAGTCCCATGCTTGGCAAGGTGAATAGCATCACTGTTGTGAACTCGGGATCCCGTTATCTCGCTCCGCCCACCGTTACCATCGCAGACACCCCGCCCGGGTCTGGCTCTGGTGCCACGGCCACGGCGACTTTAGGTGCTGGCGGGTCTATTGCGAGCATCACCGTCGTAAACCCAGGAGCAAATTTCTCGGCTCCGGTTGTCACGATCGGGCCAAGTAGCCTCGGTGTGACGGCCATCAATGTGGTGAATGCTGGCTCGGGCTATGCCGTTCCGCCTACCGTCACCATTACGGACTCGACCGGCACCGGGGCCACGGCCGGAACAGTGACTCTGAATGGAAGTGGTGGCATTGCCAGCATCGCAGTCGCAACGGCCGGTTCGGGTTACTCGGCAACTCCGGTGGTCACGATCACGGCCAGTGTGGGCACCGGGGCGGTGGACCCGAACTGGTTCACGGACATCAGAGACGGGATGACCGGCGCTGCCCCAACGGAGGGCAATCTCTGGTATCCCCACGTTTACGTGCCGAACCAATGGCCCGAAGGCCCGGATGGTTGGAATCCGCTCGGCCGCTGGGCATACGGTCCTTGGTTCTGGCCGCCGTGGCCGGTGCCGACGGGCGTGACGCCCCCGCTGGTTTCCCATACCCCTGAAGGCTTCATGGACACCATCATGGTCAACGGCCAGCCTTATCCCTACCTGAATGTGGATCCCGTCAAGTATCGGTTCCGCATCCTGAATGCTTGCAATGACCGCATGGTCAACCTGCAATTGTACAAAGCCACTCCGGGTATCATTACCAACATCGTGGTTACCGGCGGCGGCAGCGGCTACAATCCTGACGAACCTCCGTTGGTTTTCATCAGCGGCGGCGGCGGTCGCGGCGCGCTAGCTTCGGCGGTCGTGGATGGTGATCCACTCAGTGTTACCTTTGGCCAGGTCACTGCCATCACGCTCGATGTTGTAGGGAGCGGTTACTCCACTGTGCCTACGGTCACCATTGATCCATCGCCGACGGGCATCCCAGTAAACAACGCGGCTGCCACGGCGCAAATCTACACCCTCCCGACCGAAGTCGGCATGGTTCCGGCCATCCTGAACGCGCACATTTCCTTCCCGGCGGGATGGCGGGCCCAAACGCCTGGTTTCACCCCGGACATCCTGGACATGCGAGGTGGCGGCGTGCCCGATCCGGCGAACCGCGGCCCGGCCTTTGTGCAGATTGGCCACGAAGGCGGGCTCCTGCCCGGACCGGCGGTGCTGCCCAACACGCCGGTCGGCTACGAGAGGTTCGGCGGCAACATTGTCATCAACAGTGTCAAACAGAAGACGCTCTTCCTAGCTCCAGCCGAACGGGCCGATGTGGTCGTGGATTTCTCCCGGTTCGCTGGCCAGACCGTCATTCTCTACAACGATTCGCCCGCACCGGTGCCAGCCGGCGACACGCGTTACGACTTCTACACAGGCGGCTTGGACAACACGGGCAGCGGCGGCGCACCTCCGACGCTGGCCGGCATGGGACCCAGCACCCGTACCATAATGGCGTTCAAAGTCTCGGGCACCAAGGGAGTCACCACGCCCGACTACGTTGATCCCGCCTTGCTGGCCGCCCTGACCACTACGTTGCCGGCGCTTTTCGCGTCGGAGCAGCCGGCACCGGTGGTGCCTCAGATGGCGTATAATAGCGCTTACCCTGCCGCACCTGCCGTGACCAACGTCTTTTCCCACATCCAGAGCACGTCCCTGTCCTTCGTGCCCTACGGGGCTTCGACACCGGTTACGATGCAGATGATTTCCAAGACTATTCAGGAACTGTTCGATGACGTGGGCCGCCTGAACGCCACCTTGGGGACGGAACTGCCGTTCACCACCGCCCAGATTCAGACGACGGTGCCCTTGAACTTCGTGGATCCCGCGACCGAGATCTTCAATGACGGCGAAACCCAGATCTGGAAGATCACCCACAACGGCGTGGATACCCACGGCATCCACTTCCACCTGTTCAATGTGCAATTGATCAACCGCGTGGGCTGGGACGGCCTGATCACCCCGCCCAACGCGAACGAACTGGGCTGGAAAGACACCGTGCGGATGAATCCGCTGGAAGACATTATCGTGGCCATGCGGGCCGTGAAACCGAGTGTGCCCTTCGGCGTGGTCCCGAGCATCCGGCTTTTAAGTCCCGCTGTGCCCCCTGGCTCCCGGCTGGGATTCTCCAACCTTGATCCGCTCACCGGCAACGGGTTTGTTCCGGCGGTGTCCAATGTGGTGGCCAACTTCGGTTGGGAATACGCCTGGCACTGCCACATCCTGGGGCATGAGGAAAACGACATGATGCGCCCGGTGGTGATGAATGTGCAGGAGTTTGCGCCGACGCCCGCACCCAGCACCCTGACCGCAACTTTGATAACGACTCCGACCTTGCAGGTCAACCTCGCTTGGGTGGATACCACCGCGAACGAAGTCGGGTTTAGGATCATGCGTCAGGTGGATGGCGGCGCATTCGAAACTGCCGGAGTCGTCGGGGCGAACTCAACCAGCTTCATTGATAGGGACGTGACCACCGACCACACTTACACCTACGAAGTTATCGCCTACAATTCTGCTGCTAATTCTTCTTATGTTGGTGGCCCTCCTGGCGAGTCCCCCCCATCGAACCAGGCCAGCGTGGGTACCACCCTCGGGCAGCCGACCCCCACGAGCCTGACGGCTACCGCGTCGGCATTGAGCACGGCGGCACCGACGATCACGGTCACCTTCAAAGATAACTCGCCCGCCGATAATGGGTTCACCCTTCAACGGGCCACCGACGCCATCTTCACCACCGCCCTGGCGACCTTCAATCTGCCGGTGCAAGCCGGGATGGGAACCGTGAGCTACTTGGACACCGGGGTGGGCTTGGCCACGACCTACTACTACCGGGTGCGAGCGGAAGGCGCACCGACCTTCTCAGCGTGGTCAGTGAGCGCCAGCGCCACGACGCCTGGGCGGCTGCCTGTCGCGCCTTCAAATGTGCGGTTAGGTGGCGCCACCCGCACCAGCATGCTGGTCCGCTGGAATGACAACTCGAACAATGAGACCGGCTTCCTGGTTTATCGTGCGCCAGATCCGGCCGTTGGTCCGTGGACTTTGGTGACTACCACCGCAGCCAATGCCACAAGCTTCACGATCACGGGACTGACCCGTAATAACACGTACTTCATCAAGGTCGTTGCCTTAAACGCCTACGGCCAATCAACGCCGGCAGTTTCATTGGCCTTGAAAACCCTGCCTTGATCGGACACAGGTTCTAGTTCCTGCTTGGGGAGGGAGGCCGCGCCTCCTTCCTCAAGTTCGGCAGCGGTGAGCGGTTGTTGAGTAATGAGTGCAACAGTTCTCATTTTGGTCTGGAGCGCGGGCATTCTTGTCCGCTCGGCAGCACGCCCAAGCCTCCAAGCGGACAAGAATGTCCGCGCTCCAGACCAAAATGAGTTGGGTGGCAATCCGGAATGAATGAGTATATGAAACTGACAACTGACAATCGTGCTTGGGGTTGCTTGGTTATCCTTGCGCTGGGACTGTGGACCCGCCCGGCTGGTGCGACCGTGCTCGTCCAGGAGCACTTCAACTACACCCCGGTTGGGATTGGGCTGGACGGTGCCAACGGCGGCAGTGGCACCCCGGGTTGGTCCGGCGCGTGGGTGGCGACGGCCAACGCCGCGAATGGCGCGGGCCTCACCTATAGCAGCTACAGCTTGGGCCAAGGCAATAGTGCCGTCCTTGGAGATGCCGCTACGCTGGGAGAAATGAGCCGCAGTATCAGCGCCTACGCCAACGCCACCGAAATCTGGATGCGGGTGCTTTACCGTCCGGGAATCCAGGATGACGAGTCAACGGCCACCGTTGCGCCGTTCGAGCTGTTCACAGCCAACTTAGGCAAGATTCTCAGTCTGGAGCGAACCGTCGAGGCTGCTGGTACCTTGGGAGACCCAACCTACACCTTGAACCTCATCGGGGAGACCGTCGGTTCGACGAGTTTCAACCTGACTGGCACCGGCACGCGGATGTTGTTATTCAGGCTCACGGTCAACCAGACGGCGGGGCAGGAAGAGAGCTTGGCGCTGTGGGTCGATCCCACGGCCAACACTCCCGGTGGCCTCGGAGCGCCGCTGGTTTCCATCAATGGGGATGTTTTGATAGAAAGCGATGTCGGACTCGCGGATGACTATTTGGCTTACTTTTCCGCCTCGGGACTGGGCGACGGCATAGATGAGATTCTGATTGCCACTACGTTCGACGAAGCTATCGCCTCCACTGCGGACCCGGTCACGGACTTAGGCTTCATCGCGGAGGACGCTTTCGACTATTGCCCCACGGGGGTCACTTTGGATGGTGCGAACGGCGGCGCGGGCGCGCCGGGGTGGTCCACCGTCTGGTCCGCGAATGCCGCGGTTGTGGGCACGGGCCTGGGTTACGGCGGCGCTTACGGCCTCGGCCTCGGCAATGGCGCTATCCTGGGGGATGTCAGCACCCCTGGGGATGTCAGCCGCGGCATCACCGACTACGGCGCGGGGGCTGAGGTGTGGATAAGGATGCTCTACACCCCGGGGGCGCAGGTAGTAGATTCCCCCAACTTCGTCACCCCACTGGAACTGGACACGGCGAATGCGGGCAACTTCATCACCTTGGAGCGCGAGGTGGGGGCCACCGGCGTCCCCGGCGACGAGCTTTACACCCTGAACATGGTGGGGGATAACAACGCGTCGGCTTACTTAAACCTGCCGGCCTCCGGCACCCGGTTGTTGGTCTTCAGGCTTACCGTCAACCAGACGGCGGGTGCGGCCGAAACCCTGGACTTATGGGTCAATCCCAGCGCCACCACGACGAGTGGCCTCGGTACCCCGCTGGTTTCCATCAGCGCGGACGTGTTGACGGAGACCGATGTGGGACTGGCGGACGACTACCTGGCTTATTTCTTCGCTTCTGGCCTGGGTGATGAGTTGGATGAACTGGCCGTTTGCCGTAGCTTCACCGCCGCCATTACGCCCTCGGTGGACTCCCTCCGCTACCTGAACTATATCGCCGAAGACGCCTTTACCGACACCCCGACCGGGGCTGGCCTGTTTGGCTCCATCCCGATCGGAACCGGTGTGGACGGCGCGAACGGCGGCGGCGGCGCTCCCGGCTGGCTCGCCGTATGGTCCGCGGATGCGGGAGCGACGGTGGGCGCCGGCCTGACCTATAATAACTACGGTGGCTACGCCTACAGCCTGGGCCAGGGCAATAGCCTTGTTCTCGGGGTCGGGACCGGCGAAAATAGCACCACCGGGTCAGCCAGCCGCGCGATCAACAACTACGGCGCGGTCAGCGAGCTGTGGATGCGGGTGCTTTACAAGGAGGGAGCGCATGACGAAGGGTCCGCCGTTACCGTGGTGCCATTTGCACTGGGTACCGCCAATTTGCCCTATTACCTCAGCCTGGAGCGCACGGTCGCGGCCGAGGTCGGCGAGGGTGGTCTTGCATATTCCTTGAACTTGGTCGGGGATACCGTCGGTTCTATTCCGTTCACCATGCCCGGACTCAGCGCCGACACGCGGATGTTGGTGTTCAGGCTTACGATCAACCAAGCGACAGGACAGGAAGAAAACCTGGCCCTGTGGGTCAATCCGACGGCCACTACCACGAGCGGGCTGGGCACTCCCTTGGCTTCCATCAACGGGGACATCCTCATCGAAAACACTCCCGGAGCGGCGGATGACTACTTCGCCTGGTTTGCCGCCAGCGGTTTGGGCGACACGATTGATGAACTCGTCATCGGCCGGAGCTTTGCGGACGTCCTCCCGCATGTCACCGCGACCGGCCAGATAGAATTGGAGAGCTTTACCGGTACCGGCACCGTTCCCACCCATACTCGAACCGTTACCCTCGTCGCAACCGCGACCGGCAGCACCACTCCGCTCAAGACTTGGCAACTGCCCCTGTTTAACGCTAACGGTGCCACGATGAATTACACCCTCACCGATGTTCCGGTTGCCACGGCAAATATCAGCGCCAAGACCGACTGGAACTTGAGAAAGAAACTTGCGGTGACCCTGGTTAACGGTCAACCTGTGGCGGATTTCACCGGCAGTAGCACGCTCTTGGGTGGGGACATCAATGCCACCCACGACAATTCTGTGAACGGCTTCGATCGAGGTATATTGCTTCAGCAATGGGGCAAGTCGGCTCCTGGCAATGCGGCAGCGGATATTACAGGTGACGGCAACGTGAACGGCTTTGATCGAGCGAGATTGCTGAACACTTGGGGCAAAACTGGCGATCTCCCCTGAGGCTTGCAGGTAAGTCTAAGGTAAATACTGGGTAGAAGTAATCGGTTCCCAATGCAGCAAGAAATTTTTTTATGAAAAAGACTGTTTGTCAGTGGATCGTAGCGGTCAGCCTCATGGCGAATTTGCGCGAGGCCTCTGGATGTGTGCATGATCTGGTTGCCTACCAACCGTGTTGGCGAGGGCAAGTCGGAACAACGGTGCAAACTTGGGCTTTTAGTTCAGCGAGTGGCGGCTATGGTAGCTATTCAGATGCAAATGTGGCCGCCAGTCCTTTTACAAATCCCAATGACACCCCTCGGGTAACCGTCGCTGCGGATACCGGAGGAGTGGGGTGGATAACCGGAGATTTGACTGATCCAAACCTATCCTATTCCGATGGCTGTCCTGGGTGGTGGGACTTGGGCTTTAACGGAGCGGGCCACATGGTTGTGACAATCCCTGCTGCCAGCGGGGGGGGCGGGTCTGTACGATACATCGCGATTCAGATAACGGCAGCCATTCAGAGTGGATATTATGAATCGGCAGTGATATCGGTGGCTGGCGGTACGCAGATTGGAAGCACGGCTACCACTGCGGTGGAAGTGCATTTGATTAACGGACAACCCGCTGACACGGTCACGGTGTTTCATTCACTGTGGCAAGTTCCGGGTAACACGACTGTCGACACTATTACTATCACCGGAGCAAGCACCGGGGGGAATGATAGTATTGTTGGAGGTATTGTCGTTGACACCCGTTTAATGAATGTCCTATCGCCAGCTTGCACGCCGACGGTGGGCACGGAGTCGGCGGCGGCTGGGTTCACCTTTGTCCCCGGCGGATCCTACGTATGGGACATCGCGAACGCCACCACTGGTGAAGGAATTGGATGGGATATGTTCAATGTCACGGGCATACTGAATATCACAGCTACCAATAAAAACGACGGTGGCGTGCTTTCTGATGTCAATAAGTTCACCATCAAGCTGGTTTCGCCGTCCGGCGGCACAGCCAACTTCGTGGACGCATCTTCCTACTCTTGGGTGATTGCGAGAGCGAGCGGGTCCGTGAATCAATTCATCGCCAGCAAGTTCCTACTTGATACCTCCGCCTTTCAGAACTCTGGCTCCCCCACAGTACCGACCGGTAGCTTTGGCCTCGTTCTGGATGGGAAGGAATTGAAGTTGGTCTATGCACCGCAGAGCTGTACGGCCAGGACTGAAGCCTCCTTCTACATCGAACCCGGTGTAAATGGTAACCAGGCGGTCATGACTTTCCAGAACGCCTCCGGCTTGGCCAGCGTGCAGGCTCTCGTGGCCGTAAATAGCACCATCCACGGCAGGACTTGGCCCGGAATCAACGACTCGACAAACTCAGGAGGCACCGATATTGGAACAGTAGGGTTAAATGCCAAGACAGTCCTAAGCGGTTCACCGCAGAAAGTGGTGCTTTGGTCAACGAAGAGTGTCGCTGCCCCGGCCACTGTGAACGTAATCGCCATTGACCTGTGTGGTCTGGGGAAATCGTTCGATCCAGTGATGACTGATCTGGTAGTGGGTGCCGGTGGGGCGGTGCGGCAGCATTTCAAAGGTTTGCTGGCGGCGGAACGCTACTTGCAAGTCTTCAATGGCACGCCCGGCTTGCGGAGACTGGAGATCAACTTGAACGGTCACCTGTTCGTGCTTGACCCGTTGGCGGATGGTGCCCAGGTCGCTGGCGATTTGGCCGCCGGGATGGTGGAAGGCGATCAAAATGAGGTCACGCTTACCGGGTACGGTGTGGCCGGGGCGCGGGCGACGGTGCTGATCACCGATATGCCGGGCGCTAACTCAGTGAGTTTGGCCGAGCGGGCGGAGTTGGCGCTTGCCCAGGCGGCTGGCCAAGTCGTTCTAAGCTGGCCGGAGCACATGACTGGCTGGCAATTGCAGACGGCGGAAACTCCCGCGGCAACCGTGTGGGACGGCGTGCCCCAGGCTCCAGCAGTGGAGGCGGGCCGGTGGACGGTTGCGCTCCCGACCAGCAGCACGGCACGTTTCTTCCGATTAGTCGAAGCCGCAGGCGGCGCGACGGCGTCGAGCGGCGCGGCAGCTACCGGAGCTTCCCTGCTGAACAAAGTGGATACGAACTCAAGCAAACTCATCCGAAGGACCTATGAAGGAATTAACTGGTAAAGAATTTAGTGGTAAAGACACCCAGGAACCCGCCGCCCCAGCGCCGGAGTTGGTGCGCGAAAAGCGGAGCTATAGCAAGCCGCTGTTGAAGTGTTACGGGAAGCTGCGCTCGGTGGTGGGGAGCGATATCCAATACGGCCGCCCATACAGCGGCGGTGAGTCTCCCGGGAACTGAGCCATCCGGCATGAAGAACCAAGTTTTATCTTGCCGGCGCGGCTGGACGGGGCTTGTCCCGGCCAGGTTATTCCTATGGGTGGCATCGTTCGCTCTCGGTCTGCTGGTCGTCCAAGCAGAAGAACCCCAACCACCGCCGCCGCAAGTTCCGGAGGACAAGACCAGTTACGTGCTGGGGGTGGACTTGGCGCGGAACCTCAAGCGGCAGGGGATAGAGGTTGACCTGGGTGCGGTGGTCCGGGGTTTGCAGGATGGGTTGTCGGGTGAGAAGCTCATGGTCCCCGAAAAGGAGTTCCGCCAACTCCTGATCAAAGTGCAAACCGAGATGCGGCGGAAACAATCGCTACTCCGGGGGCGGACGGTGGCGGAGATCAACCTGAAACGGGGCGAGCTTTTCCTGGACGGTAATAAGACCAAGCCCGGCGTGGTGGAACTGCCGAGCGGGATGCAGTATCAGGTGCTCAAGTCGGGCGACGGCAAGAAGCCGACTGACGCTGACACGGTGGAGTGTTATTACCGGGGCACGCTGATGGATGGGGCCGAGTTCATCTGCACCAATCCCGGCCAACCGGCGACTGTCAAGGTCAAAGAGGCCGACTGCCCCGGTTGGAAGGAAGCGCTGCAGCTCATGCCGGTCGGCTCTAAGTGGAAGTGCTTTCTGCCGCCCAAGCTCGCTTACGGAAACCGGGGCGTGGGCCGGGACATCGGGCCTAACGAAACCATCATTCTGGAACTTGAACTTGTCGCCATTAAATAGCCACCAGCCCCGCCCGGCGGCCACGAGAGGGGGGTTCGGGTGGAACAAGGCTGTCGCTATCTATTATATGCAACTGGCTGCCTTGAACGGTGTGTAATGCCATTTACCGATGGCAACCGGTGAATTTAACAGCCAACCCCTCACCCGGCCTTCGGCCACCCTCTCCCCATCGGATGGGGAGAGGGACGGGGGTGAGGGGCGCTCACGGGATTCAACCGATTCTCTTTGCCAAATGGGATAACTTGAAAGAAGATCCGAAACCAACAACTCACTGAAACCTGATTCCTATGAAAAACCTGTTCTCGATCGTGCGGGGTGAATCCAACCGCATAGCTCTCGTCGCCGTCAGCCTCCTGACACTCATCCTTCCGGTAGGCACGGCACCGGCCCAGAGTGCCACGCTCGACTTCGATACCGGCACGCCAACGCTCAGCACTTACCAAGGCTTGCCCATTGACCAGACGGCCAGCGGGATGACGGCGCATTTCCGGGCGGCGTCCGGGGCCTTCTCGGTCCAGACGGCCTCCAGCCTGGGCGGGTTGCGACTGTCCATGTTCTCCGGCCGCTTTCTGGTCCCCGGTAATCAAACCGGGAGCATCCTGGAAATTCAGTTCAGCGAGTGGGTGACCAACGTCTCTTTTGCCTTTGCAACGATCCAGACTCAGCCCATCGAAAACGAAACACCCATTCGGCTGACTGCCTATACCAACTCGGCGGCCGCGCCCGTGGTGGGAGTGACCAACGCGACCGGGGTGTACGGCGGACCTACCGGTAATGACTCCTGGCCTATGGGCACGCTGACGTTCAAGTCCGGCGTGCCGTTCAATTTGGTCCGGGTCAGTGTGCCCACCATTGTGCCCACGCCCGATACGGGTCAGGCGACGGACTTTGTCATAGACAATCTCACGGTCCAACGCGCCGGGGGCACTGCCTGCACCATCAACGCCAGTTCGTCGCCTGCCGGGGCTGGCACTATTACCGGTGGCGGTGGTTACTCCGCTGGGCTAACGGCGACACTGACGGCGGCGGCGGCCAGCTTGGGCTATGTCTTTGCGAACTGGACCGAGGCCGGTGCGGTGGTAAGCAGCTTGCCCACTCTTAGCTTCACCGCCACCACTAACCGGACATTGGTGGCCAACTTTCAGTCGGCATACCAGATCACGACGAAAGCCTCCCCTTTAGCCGCCGGCTCCACCAGCGGAGGAGGCTATTATCCCAGTGGCGCGAACGTGACGGTGGCGGTAACCACGACCAACGCGGGCTGGAACTTCGTGAGTTGGACCGAGGGTGGCGTCGCGGTCACCAACGCCGCCAGTTATAAGGTCGTCGCCACGACCAACCGGACGCTCGTGGCGGCGTTCACTAGCGGTGCCGCGTACACCGTTACGGCGACAACCGCGCCCGGGGCCGGGGGTGTCACCAGCGGCGGCGGTAATTACCCCAGCGGTTGGACGGTGAGTTTGGTGGCGACGGCGAATCTCGGATATGCGTTCGTGAATTGGACGGAGGGCGGCGTGCCGGTCAGTGCCGCAGCTAGTTATAGCTTTACCCTCGGCAGCAATCGAACGCTGGTAGCCAACTTCCAAGCCACAACCACTTATGTGATCACGACGAGTTCCTCGCCTGCGGCCGGGGGCTTCACAAGTGGCGCTGGTACCTATCCCCCTGGGTCCAATGTCACGGTGGTGGCGACGGCTAACCCCGGGTATGAGTTTGTTGACTGGACCGAGGGGGGAACGATGGTAAGTGCCGATGCCAGTTACAGTTTCACCACTGACAGTAATCGGGCGCTGGTGGCGAACTTCCAGATAGTTTACCAGATCAGCACGAGTTCCTCGCCCGCTGAGGGGGGCATCACTCTTGGCGACGGTAGCTACCCCGCCGGTTCTGAGGCGATCGTCGTGGCGTCGGCCAACCCCGGGTACGAGTTTGTAAGCTGGACGGAGGACGGCAGTCCGGTCAGTGCCGATGCCAGCTACAGTTTCATTGTCAGCACCAGTCGGACTCTGGTGGCCAACTTCGGTCCGCTCTTGAGCATTGCTCTCGCGGCACCGGATACGTTGCTCCTTTCCTGGCCAGCCGCGGCGACCGGCTACGTGCTGGAACAGAACGCCACGCCGGGTCCGGGCAATTGGGTGGAGGACACGACTAACACGATCAATGTCGTCGGCGACCAGAACCAGGTGCTGATTTCGCCGTTGACCGGGACGAGCTTCTACCGACTCTTCCACCCGTAATGGCACCAACCTAGCAAGGTTCTCCGAATATGAAAACGAACGACTCCGAACGGCGCATACGCCCGGCCTTTCTTGTGCTGGCAACCTTCGCCATGGCCGTGATTTGTGTTCCGCTGTGGTTGCTTAACCGCCAGCCGGCACCCCCCAGCCAGACTGAGGAGTCTGATCCGCCAGTGGAAGCGTCGGCGACTGTGGAACCGGTCGTTGCGGACGCCCCGGTCGCTATCCCGCCGGCCCCGGTCACGCCGGCCCGGCCTGGGACGCTGGAGGGCGAGTGGGGCATCCGGGTTGCCAGTGTTGGGCTGACGATGGCCGGGGCGGCGGTGGACTTCCGCTACACGGTCGTGGATCAAGAGAAGGCGCTTTTGCTGGCGCAGGGCACGGCCGAGGCCTACCTCATAGACCAAACCACGGGCGCGAAGGTCTCTTTGACTCCGCCCGCACCCAAGGGGCCTTCCGCGGCGCGTTCCCGCGCTCAGATGGTCCGCCAAGGGGGGGCCTTTCCCCCTTCACCAAATCGGCTGGCCGCTGGTCGGACCAATTCCCTCCTGCTGCCCAATCCGGCGGGAATCGTGAAGACTGGGAGCGCAGTAACCGTGGTGGTCGGCGACATCCAGGCGCAGAATGTCTTGGTGCAGTAGGCGGGGTTTTGGGTTTTCGCAAGGACCGGGCGCGGCGGGTTTGGGTCGCCGGGGGCGGGCTGGGCGGTGCGGGGGTGGGTCCGGCTTAAGAGCGTGTATGAAAACGCCTGTCGTGGTAGGGCGAGGCTCCTGCCGAGCTTCAACGACAGCGGCAATGATCCTGCCGAACGG
>CAINDV010000951.1 GCA_903847485.1 uncultured Verrucomicrobiota bacterium | reverse complement strand
GGCCCCAATTTCTCGTGTCTTTGCCAATAACCCATGCGTTCAAGAAATTCGTGGCCCCGCGAATTTGCTGGGCCAGATGCCCCGATTTGCTCGCGGACGACCTGCGCCAAGCCGCATGAAACCGTCACTCGCCAGTATGAATTGGTTGCGTTGCATGAAATCCGCCGGCACGATTTATACAGGCGTATAGTTTATGGTCAACGAGAATTGGCCCGGGCTTGCCAGGGGAGCGTGCATCCCCCGGCTGTCGGTGCGCGCCAACCGGAGCGCGGCCGTCAGGCCGCTTCAAAGTGCAATGCGCAGAAGGCGTCGGGTGATTTCAGAGACTGCGGTGATGCGCAGGCCCGGCACTTTCCACCCGCAGCCCGGGGATGCCCTGCGCCAGAGCCGTTGAGTCACAGCAGAATAATGAAGCCAACAATGAGACCGCGAAAACGGAACGCTGAGAAAACGAAGGCTGCCATCATCAAGGCAGCCCGGCGGCTATTTGCCCGCCGCGACATCGCCGCCGTCAGCTATCGCGACATCGCCAAAGCCGCCGGGGTGAGCCACGGATTGGTCCAGCATTACTTCGGCACGCGCGAGCAGATGATCGCCGCGATCATCCAGAACGAGATCGAGGCTTTCGGCAAGCTGCTCGCCCAGGGCGAAGCCGACCGAACGGGACTGACGTTCGAGAACATTCGGACCCGGCTTAGAGGCGGCGCGCTGCAATTCCACGACTTTGCGCGAATCATCACGCGGGCCGAACTCGCTGGGGTCAAACCTGAAAAGATGCTGGACCCGGCGACCCCGACGCCGGCAATGGCCCTGGCCGATTCGATCCGCGAACTCCAGGCCAGATTGCCGAAATCGTCCACACGCATGGACCCACGCCTGGTCAGCGCCTACATCAATGCCAGTCTCTTCGCCTTCGCCGCGATGTCTCCCTGGCTCATGACGTCAGTGGGCTTGGAACCGAAGGACTACGAGGCCAAGCGCGACGAGATCACGGAGATTTCCATCGCCTTGGTCTCCCTTGCGGCTGGAATGACGGAACGATAGAACACGCGCACCCACGCGGCCGGGCCCGCTGAAGTCACTCGGCTCGACTTCGTGGGGCGGGCTGAGTTGCACCGAACCGTTGGTGCCGTCGTTGAACCAGACGCGCAGATAGACGGTGCTGTTGGTGAACACGCTGACGGGGACGGTGGTCATGTTCGCCAGCGTGGTGTCGCCCAGGTTCACCGAAAATATGCCGCGCGAAACCGCCAGCGAGACGGCGGCGGTGGGTTCGCTGCCAGCGGTGCTGGAGCCGTCGTTGCTCCAGTCGGTGATGGCGTTGACGTTGGTGTGGACCAGGGCGAACTTGAACAGCCCCGTGCCGGTGAAGCTGTTCCCGCCGACGGTGACTTTGCCCTGATGACTGATGATGCCCGGGGCTTGGCCGAAGGCGGCCGTCGCTGCGAGCGCAAGAGACACGATAAGAGTGCGGAGTAGGTCAGTTTTCATGGTTATCATAGATCGTTGCGAAAGGCATCTTGCCCCTGGAGCTTGTTCTGTGTCAAAGGCAAAGAGCCTGCTTGGAAATTCGCCCGGCTCTGTAGGTGCCGACGTAAGGAGGCGGCCCACAACGCTGATTCAGATAGGGAATCCGCCTATCCAGCTCGCCGGAGCGCCGGCCTCCGGCCCAGCGTGAACCCTCAGCCAATCTCAACTCGCCGATCCGGAGGCCGGCGCTCCGCATGGAGTTCCAGGGCGATTTCTTTCACTGGCTCTAGGCGGAGATGAGCGTGCCCACCCACTTCATGGCGACGGGGGCTGCGGCAGGCCACCACACCCGCCATCGGGCCGGCGCGTTGCCGAGGCGCGTCAGTCTTGCATTCCCTTGGCAATGCGGCCCTCGATTACGGCTCGGCCAGTTTTGGCCTGGTCGCCAGGGGGCACCGCCTGGAGCGTGATTGTGAATTGCTTGAGTTGGTCTGTGAACGCGAACGGCACCGCGTAATCGTCGTTCACCGGTGTGCCGGTGTCCTGGCCGACGTCGAAGGTTTCATCGAATGAGATGCGGTAGCCGGCGGTGGCGGGAACGTGTACCTTCCCAACTTGTGAGCCGTTGACGGAAAGCGTGGCCCAGCCGCCCAGGCCGATGCCGCCGCCATCGTAGGCGAAGTCCAGGACGATGCGGCTGGAGCCTTGCGGCAGGCGTTCGTTGGCGGAGACGTAGGTGTTCGTGAGGCTGACGTAGTTGTAGCAGTAGGTGGGTTTGCCGTCCTTGACGTAAAGCGCCCAGCCGCCGAAG
>CAINDV010000950.1 GCA_903847485.1 uncultured Verrucomicrobiota bacterium | reverse complement strand
GGCCCCAATTTCTCGTGTCTTTGCCGATAACCCATACGTTCAAGAAATTCGTGGCCCCGCGAATTTGTTGGGCAAGATGCCCGGATTCGCTCGCGAAGGACCTGCGCCAAGCCGCATGAAACCGTCACTCGCCAGTTCTCAAGATCACCGTAAATAACATCAACACGAATGCGACAGGTTTCCAGATCGCGATGGCTAATCTTAATGAGCCGATCAAATGTTACATTGCCGAGATTCTCGGCTACTCCAGACCACTTTCCGTCCAGGAGGAAGCATTGGTCGGCGGCTACCTGGCGGCCAAATATGGGGTGAAAACGGCGTACCCCGCTCCCCCAGCCTCCGCAACTAGCCCGCCACCGCGATCCCCACCAACTCGGCGGCCCTCAACGCCACGCTGATGGGCAACGGGACCAACTGTGGCGTGGTCGCCTACCGGTGCCGCCGCGCTGCTGCCGGATTGAGGCCGCCAACCCATGGATTCCGGGGCGCGGGATTTCGAATTCGTGAATAAATCGTGTGAAGCTAAGTCAATGATTTCAGCCAAACTGAATGGGAAAGATTTTATGACAGGAAACAACGCCACAAAACTGCTGGCCAGTGCGGCTCTAGTGCTAGGGCTGTTGCAAACGGCCTCCGCTGAGACCTCTGAATATGCCAACTGGCAACACTCTGGTTCCCTCCATATCCTCACCACCCCCGAGGGCGCGAATCTGCCGGGTACGGCGTCGGAAGAGGGTTTTCCGCTGCTGGTGCGATTGAACCAGGACTGCTTCGATTTCAGCCAGGCGAAAGCCAAGGGAGAGGATATCCGCTTCGCCAGTGCGAGCGGCACGCCGCTGGCCTACCAGATTGATCAGTGGGACGCGGCTGGCGGAACGGCCAGCATCTGGGTGCGGATCCCCGTGATCAAAGGGAACGCGCACCAGGAAATCAAGCTGTATTGGGGCGAGGCCGAGGGCGCCATCGAATCGAACAGCAAGGCGGTGTTCAATGAGTCCAACGGCTACCTCAGCGTCTGGCACATGAACGAGCCGGTGAAGGATGAGGTCGGCAAGCTCGAGGCCAAGGATATGGGCACCACCCCTTCTTCCGGCATGATTGGGAAGGGCCGGCACTTTGACGTCGGCAAGGGGATCCACTGCGAAAACATCACCACCTTTCCTACCGGCTCCAGTCCCCACTCTACCGAACTCTGGTTCCGGGAGGAAAAACCTACCGATCGGATATTCTGCTGGGGAAGCGGCGAACCCCGGTCCATGGTGCAGATCATTTCAGAGAAACCGCCGCGTGTCTTCATTGACTGCTACCATGGAGCGGCTGGCGTGCATGGTCAGAGCACCTTTGCCTTAGGCCAGTGGGTTCATGTCATCCACACCTACGAGAATGGCGAATCGCGGCTGTATTTGAACGGATGCCTCGACGGAATCGCGACGGCCAAGGATTCGCTGATGGACTTCAAAAGCCCGGTGCAAATGTACCTGGGCGGCTGGCGTGGTTTCGGCTTCAAGGGCGACATGGACGAGGTGCGCATCTCCAAGGTCGCACGCTCCGCCGACTGGGTGAAACTACAGTATGAGAACCAGAAGCCCCGGCAAACTGCCGTGGGTTCGTTGGTGCAGCCGGGGAATGATTTCTTAGTCTCGGAGATGAAGATAGACCTATTGGAAGGTGAGAGCATCAAGGTGATGGCGAAGGCGGGCGGGGCGCAGAAGTGCTATTGGATCGTCAAAAGCCGGGGATCGGAAACCATGGCCGAGGTGGACCGGCTCAACTTTACGGTTGCTGCCGGCCGAGTGACGGGCGACCAATCGTTCACCCTCCAGTTCAAGGCGGTCTATGCCGATAGCGTGAAGACCATTGATGTCCCGGTAACGATTCGGGAAAACATCCCGGACCCGGTGTTCACCCTGAAAGCACCGGCCACATGGAATGGCCGGGCTCCCATTGAGGTGGTACCGGAGATTTCCAATTCGCAAGCGATGCAGACGAAGGGTGTCGGCGAGCTGAAATATGATTGGACGGTTGCAGGGTTGGCGACCCTCAAGGAGATCGGCTTCGGGAAACTGATCCTGAAACGCTCGCAAAACAGCGGGACGCTGACTGTGACGGCAACGCTGAGTAACGGCGGCCAGCCGGTCACACAGTCCATCCAGGTGGCGGTCAAAGAACCTGAGAAGGATGCTTGGGTGCAACGGACACCGGCCCCGGAGGAGAAGCCGGTGGACAATCAGTTCTACGCCCGCGACGACCAGAACGAAGGCACGCTTTATTACAACGGAACTCTGAGCAATGCCGCTGACTCGGTCTTCCTGAAGGTCTATGCCGACGACAAACTGATCCAGACCGAAAGTCAGAAACCCAGGGCGGATAAATCCTATGCGTTTGCCGTCAAGCTTAAAGCCGGACTGATCAAATATAGAGTTGAATTCGGTTCACAGACCGGCAGCGTTGAAACCGTGCTCCATACCGTTACCAACCTGGTGTGCGGGGATGCTTACATTATACAAGGCCAGTCCAATGCCGTGGCCTATAACTACTACAACGTTACCAACGATCCTTTTTCCAGCTATAGCAGCGACTGGATTCGCACCTATGGCAGCGGTGGCGAGGCCGGCAATTACACCACCAACGGAGGCTGGGGAAATGCCACGCTAACAAATCGGTTTGTCAACTCCGCCGGCGGTGTCCATTTTGTCGGCTATTGGGGCCTGGCTCTGGCCAGCAATCTGGTGGCAAACTACAGGATGCCCATTTGCATTTTGAACGGGGCCGTCGGGGGCACGCGGATTGACCAGCATGTGCCCGATCCGGCCAATCATTACCATAACACCACCGATGACTACTCGATTTACGGCAACCTCCTGCGGCGTGTGGTAGCGGCCAGGCTGACGCATGGCATCCGGGGCGTGCTGTGGCATCAGGGGGAAGCCGACTGTTCCAATTGGGGACCCACCGGGGACTGGAATTATAAATTCTACCAACAAAACTTCGTGGATCTGTCGGCGGCCTGGAAACAGGATATGCCCAACTTGCGGCACTATTACCTTTTCCAAGTCTTTGCCTCCGGCTGCGGGACGAGTGGCACCTTTACCAGCGATATGTTGCGGGAGGAGCAACGGACCCTGACTCGGCTGTATTCAAGCCTGAGCCTCATGTCCACCCTGGCTTTCCCCTCTGGCGCGAACTGCCATTTTAACATAGCCGATTACACCCGCATGGGGCTGGCCATGGCACCGCTGGTGGCGCGGGATAATTACGGGCTGGTGCCAGCGACGGCTATTTCGGCGCCGAATCTGCAGCAAGCCTGCTTTACCTCCACCAATCGCAATGAGATTACGCTGGTGTTTGACCAGGCCATGACCTGGAACAGTCCGGCCAACATGAATTTCTATCTCGATCGTTTGTCCGGCCAAGTCACCTCCGGCCGTGTGAACGGCAACGTGATCAAGCTGCAAGTGACCGGTGCCGCGACCAACCAGACGATCGCCTATGTGGTGGATCAATACTGGCATAACAACACGAATCTGATCTACGGTGCCAATGGGATCGCCGCCCTCACGTTTTATGCGGTTCCCATTGCGTCCGTGACCCCGGTCCATTGATTATCCCAACAACAAAATTATGAAGAACAATCGAAACTCGTTTGCTTTGCTGGTCGTCCTGGCCATCCTGCTGGCTGCAGTCGTCAACTCATGGGCCGCCGCAGTGCCGCGTCCGGAGCATCCGCGGCCGGACCTGCTACGTGAAAACTGGATGTCGCTCAATGGCGAGTGGCAATTCGAGATAGACAAGGCGGCCGACGGCGAATCCCGCGGCCTCACTTATGGCAAGGATCTCAACGCGAAAATCATCGTCCCGTTCTGTCCCGAGAGCAAACTCTCCGGCCTCGGACTGCCGACCACGAAGCACATGAAAGACGTCTGGTACCGCCGCACATTCACCGTGCCGCCCGCCATGAAAGGCAGGCGGGTGCGGATTCATTTTGGCGGCGTGGATTACCGGGCCTGGGTTTATATCAACGGCCAGCTCGCCGGATCACACGTCGGCGAGAACGTGGATTTCAAGTTTGAGATCACCAAATTCCTCAAGGATGGCTCCAACGAAGTGGTGGTGAAGGTGTTGGATGATCTATGGTCAGGCCTCCAGCCAGGCGGCAAACAGTCGGAATCCGATCAGAGCGCAGGCTGTTTCTATACCCGGACCACCGGCATCTGGCAGCCGGTCTGGCTGGAAGCGGTCGGCTCGTCGTTCGTCGAGAGTATTTCCGTGATCCCTGATCCCGACAACTCACGGGTTCTGATCACCGCGAAGATCAACGGTTCGGACAAGGATCTCAAACTCACGGCGGAGGCCTTTGCCGACGGCAAGCTGACAGGCTCCGACACCGCTACTGGCCCCTGGCAGAACACGCTGGTACTGAATCTCAAAGAGACAAAGTTATGGGAACCAGGGGTCCCGTTCCTGTACGATCTGAAGTTCACGCTGCGCAGCGGCAAGGAGACCGTTGACGAACTGAAGAGTTATTTCGGCCTGCGCAAGATCACCATTGAGGGACGCAAGATTCTCATCAACGGCAAGCCGGTCTTTCAGCGGCTGATCCTTGACCAGGGCTTTTATCCCGAGGGCCTGTGGACCGCACCTTCCGACGAGGCGCTGAAACATGACATCGAGATGAGTATGGCCTGCGGCTATAACGGCGCGCGGCTGCACCAGAAGGTTTTCGAACCGCGGTTCCTATATTGGGCCGACAAGCTCGGCTATATGGTGTGGGGCGAGTATCCCAACGCCGGGTATGGCAACCAACGGGAGGGATTCTCGGCCGTGGTGAACGAATGGACGGAGATCCTTTTGCGAGATCGAAATCATCCAGCAATCGTCGGCTGGTGTGCCTTCAATGAAAACTTCGAGGGCACTGGCGAGCTTCAGCAGATGATCTGGCACATCACTAAAGCGGTCGATCCTACCAGACCCGCGCTGGAAGCCAGTGGTTGGATGCACACGTTGCCCAACCCTGAAGTAAGGGACGCGCATGATTATACCGGCGAGCCGGAACATCTGCGCAAGAGATGGGGCGACTATTTCGCCGCCCCGCCGGAAGGACCGTTTCCGCCCGCGCGTTACTACCGCCCGTCAGCCTCTAACGCTGACCGCGGCGTTCCGTTCATGATCAGCGAAATCGGCGGCATCGGCTGGGCCACCGAGGGGGGGTGGAGTTACGGCAATGGGCCAAAGACTCTGGAGGAGTTTTATGTCCGCTACAAGGGAACGATCGACGCCATGCTCGACAATCCGAACCTGTTTGGTTTCTGCTATACACAGTTGACCGACATCGAACAGGAAAGGAACGGACTCTACTTCTATGACCGTAAGCCTAAGTTCGACGCGAAGAGGCTTCATGATATCACCTCGCGCCAGACGGCCTATGAACGCGGTGAACCGGTGGCGGCCCAGCCTTCCGTGAAGACGCTCGACGCCAAGTGGAAAGTGTTGGTTGGTGCCGTGCAGGACGGGAAACTGAGCACACCTTACAGATATGTCACTGAAAAGCCTGCCGACGAATGGCTCCAGGAAGGATTTGACGACCAGGCTTGGCAGACCGGTCTGGCACCCTTCGGCAATGGGAATGGCACACGGACTCCATGGAAATCCGCGGAAATATACTTCAGAAAATCATTCGCATACGACGGCGGCGATTTGAAGAACGGGGCCGTGGTGATCCGTCACAACGACAACACGGAGATCTATATCAACGGCCAGAAGATTCTTGGTGTAAGAGGGTCCAAGGGTTACTACCTGTGCCTGGTAACTGAGGAGTTGAAGAAGGCGCTGAAGCAAGGCGCTAACACCATCGCCGTCCACTCCCACGAGGGAGGACAGGGCCAGTGGATCGACCTCGCAATTCTGGTCGATTAGGGCTTATGAGTTTGGGAAGAATGGAGAGACAAATGAGCATGAAGCATAAGATCGTGATGGTTATCGCCATTTTGTTGGCGGTGAGGAATTTCGCGTCAGCCTCCAACCTGAACTTTCCGCTTGAGTGGCAGGTGTCCCAGCGGAATGCGGAAGGATGGGCTGAGGTCAAGGTGGCGGGAACTGTTCCGGCAAATGCCACCGTGGTCGAGGCGAAAGCGGAGGTACCCCTTGCCCTGCTCGGGAAGTCGACCGACTGGACTGTCGTGGCCAAGGACGCACAGATCAAGGATGGCAAATTCAGCGGCAGACTTAAACTCGCTGCGGGCGGCTGGTATTCGCTCGAGGTGCGGTTCCGGAAGTCAGCCGCCGATCTTGCGGTATTGGGCGAAGCGTTCGTGGAGCACGTCGGCGTGGGCGACATCTTTGTGGTCGCTGGACAGTCGAACTCATCGAATCATGGCGCGGAGAAACAAAAGACGACGACAGGCCTCGTGGCCGCATTTGATGGGAAACGCTGGCAGTTGGCGAACGATCCGCAGCCAGGTGCCAGCGGCGGCGGCGGCAGTTTTCAGCCACCATTTGGCGACGCCATCGCCGCGAGATTCGCTGAGCCGGTCGGAATCATCGCCTGCGGTATCGGGGCCACCAGCGTGCGGGAGTGGTTGCCCCAGGGCGCGAAGTTTCCCAATCCGCCGACGTTGGAAGGCCGGGTGCGGCAGCTCCCCAGCGGTGAATGGGAGAGTAAGGGAGAGGCGTTTGATATGCTCACGTCCCGCATGAAACAGCTCGGCCCGAAAGGGTTCCGGGCCGTCCTGTGGCATCAGGGCGAGTCCGACGCCGGGCAGCCCGATCCCAAGCGCACGCTGATAGGCAAACCCTATCGGTACTATCTCGAACAACTCATCAAGGAGTCGCGCCGGGACATTGGCTGGGATGCCCCATGGTTCGTTGCGCTGGTGAGTTCCCATGGCGGCGACGGGGTGCCGGAAATGCGCGACGCCCAGAGATCGCTATGGGTTGACGGCATTGCACTGGAAGGCCCCGATAGCGACGCGCTCAAGGGCAACCTGCGCGACGGGGTGCATTTCAGCGGCAAGGGCCTGCGCGAACATGGCAAATGCTGGGCCGATAAGGTTGCGCCGTGGCTCGAGAAACAGACAGGGAAATCCGTTAGCAGAAACTAATTACCCTCATCCCCAGCTGCTGGCACCGCTGGTTGCGCTGTATTCTATAATAATGCGTGTTACCGAGAGGCAAGGAACAATCGTAGCGAAACGTCAATGGATAGGCTTCCTCAGGTGCCTTCTCTGGTGCTGCCTTTTGATTGGGCCAATGGCGAGTGGCGCGGAGCTGAAGGCGTTGCTAGTGACCGGTTACGATCCGCACGGGCACAAGTGGGCGGAGACAACGCCGATTTTGGAAGGTATGCTCCAGCGCAGCGGGAAGTTTGATGTCGAGATTGTAACATTGTCCTCAGCGCAAGAGGCACAAGCTTTTGCTCCCGATTTTGGGAAATACAACGTTGTTGTGATGAATGCGCATGGCCGGGACTGGTCCGCAGCGACTCAGGAGCAATTTGAGAGATATCTGAACGGCGGCGGTGGCTTGGTGG
>CAINDV010000949.1 GCA_903847485.1 uncultured Verrucomicrobiota bacterium | reverse complement strand
CAAAGCCGCTAGCGCCGAGAAGCTCACCGTGCCGGGCGCGAGCACGCTGGCGGTGTCGGTTGCCGGTAATGGCCACGTTGGCATAGGCAAACCGGACCCACAAGTAGCGCTGGATGTCCTCGGCAGCGTTAGTTATAGCGGGTTGCTGGGGAAGTTGGACACCGCTGAGAATCCCGCTGCGGTAGTGCGGTCCTCGAACTTCTATTTAGGGTCTGCCAGCCGTCGCGGCGTGCCCGGCCGGGCTTTGGTGGACGATGGAGCATCGCTCATTATCAATTACGATGGCGACTGGGCCACCACAGAAATCGACGGCAACGTCGGCATTGGAGTTCCCAATCCGGATAGGGCACTTGTGGTTAGCGGCAAGGCGTATGTCGGGGGACCAATTTACAATCCCGCCACACCGGGTTATTTCGACGCTACCTTCACGGTTGAGGGTACAACCGATGCCAGCGGCGGCACGGTGATGTACCTGCTTGGGCCGTGGCCCAACGCGTGGATGACAGACAGATCCTTCTTGCAGTGCTTCAGCTACCCCGGAGAAATCAGGGCGTATATCCGAGGCGACGGCGCGTATTTCAACACCTCTTCCCGATCTGAGAAAACGAACATCACTAGCCTCGGCAACAGTCTTGGCACCCTCGGCAAGATTCAGGGCGTGTCCTACGATTGGAAGGGAGACCAGTTCTCCAAGAAACAAAACTTAGGCTTTATCGCCGAGGACTTGGCCGAAGCACTCCTGCAAGCCGTCAGCGCGGACGGCAAGATGGTCAACTATTCCGCCGTCATCCCCGTGCTGGTGGAGGGCGTGAAGGAAATGCACCAAATCGTCAAGGCCCAGGAAACCGCCTTGGCCGCCAAAGACCGCCAGATTGAGTCGCTGGGCCAGCGCCTCGCCGCCTTGGAGAAGACCGTCCAAGCCCTCGCCAGCCAGCAACCGGGAGGCAACCGGTGATTCTTCGCAACCGACCGATGAACTTTCAAACGCGCCCCTGACACCATGAAGAAGCTCCTCCTCTTTGCGCTCTTTGCGTTCTTTTGTGGCCAAGCCCCGGCCCAATCCGTCCCGGCGCTCATCAACTACCAGGGCCAGTTGACCGACGCGAACGGCACCAACCTGCCCACGGCGGACTACATCCTCACCTTCAACATCTACGACCTGGCTAGCGGCGGCCTGCTGGTCTGGGGGCCGCAGGTCTTTGACGGCACCAGCAGCCAGGGCCACGGACCCAAGATTCCGGTCGTGCAAGGCTACTTCAACGTCCTGCTCGGCTCGAACGACACCGCCGGGCGCTCTCTGGCCGAAGCCTTCAACGGTGCCGCCCGCTACGTGGAAATCAAGTTGGGTGCCAACGACCCCATAAGGCCCCGGCAGCAGATTCTGACCGCGCCGTTTGCCTTCAAGGCGGGCGAGGCGGACAAGGTAGCGGGGAAGGTGCCAGGGGATTTTGTGGCGAAGGCGGGAGATACGATGACTGGTGCCTTGGACCTTCCCGACGCAGGGCTTAAAATCCGGGGCAAACGAGCACTGATGGGAGGCTACTATGGCATGAACGGCCTCACAATCAATCCATACAACGAGTGGGCGGTCACGACGATCCAACCTCCGGTGGGCATCGGGAACTTCGCTGGGACATTCGTTCCTTCGGCCTCACTGCACTTGGTCGACTACGATCCTGTAATTGCGATAGAACAAGCGCCCGGAAGTACAGGCGGCGTGACGCTCAGCCTGCGGGAATCTGGCAGTAGTGCCAACAAGGCACGTATCTCGATGCACGACCTAACTCTGGAATCAGCTTCGGGGGGCGGTGGCGGTTACCTCAAAATATCTAACGGATCGCATGGCGACTTGGCTTACTTTGGAGCCGATGGAAACGTCGGGATCGGCACATTCGATTCAAACCAGCCGATGCCTCTCAGCAGCCTCCACGTTTACGGGGACCAGCCTGTCGTTAGGATTCAACAGAATCCAGGTATTGATGGCGGACCTACATTGCACCTGCAAGGAGCTGGCAACTCCACCAACAAAGTGAGAATCGTGATGCACGGCGTTACGCTGGAGTCCGCATCAGGCGGTGGTGGTGGTTACTTTTCAATTAGCAGCGGCGATATGCTCGCAGCATATATCGGCCCGCCTGAGCACGGTCGTAACTTCGGTATAGGCCGAGTGCCAACAGCCAACAAACTTGAAGTCGAAGGCGACGCTTCCAAAACCACCGCCGGGACTTGGCTTGCCAACTCCGACGCACGGATCAAGGACGACATCGAGCCGGTTCGCGGCGCGCTGGAGAAGCTGGACCAGGTGCGATTGGTCAACTTCCGCTATACCGACGAATACCGGCAAGCCCACCCCAGCCTGGAGAACCGTCGGTATCTGAACGTGGTGGCACAGGAGTTTGCCACGGTCTTCCCCGACGCCGTCCGTGGCAGCGGCGAAAAGCTGCCCGACGGCCACGAAATCCTGCAAGTGGACACCCACCCCCTGACCATCTATTCGGCGGCGGCGATTCAAGAACTCCACCAACTTGTCAAAACCCAGCAAGCCGAACTCGCCGCCAAAGACCGGGAGATTCAGTCCCTGTCCCAGCGCTTGGCGGCGGTGGAAGCGGCCATCCTGGGGAACGCCGGTCAGAAATCAGGAGGCAACCGGTGACGCCGCGCCGGCAGAACCTGAGCGCAGCCCCGGTCCCTGGCGCCGCCCCAGCCGCTCCCGCCGCTACGCCGGAGCGCCGAACTCCAGTTCGGCGCGGCGGGCCGGGGCCGGAGCCGCGAGTGCGCGCCGAATTGGAATTCGGCGCTCCGACCGGGCGGCAGATAATAGCCCAGCGTTTCAACGCTGGGTGGCCGGTTGCGGCCAAGTCCTAGTCCCGTCAGGGACGGCAGAAGGCAAGCCTGGCGGCGCTATCTCTGTCGTCCCTGTCGGGACTGTATCCTTCCGCGCGGCTGGTCCCCAGCGTTGAAACGCTGGGCTGCTCCCTATCGCCCAGCCGGGCTGAACATGGCCGGCCCACTCCGGGACTAGGCCACCACCAATTCGCCAT
>CAINDV010000948.1 GCA_903847485.1 uncultured Verrucomicrobiota bacterium | reverse complement strand
TTCCTACGCTGCGCTCCCGTCGGCAGACGCCGCCGGTCACATGGCTGAATACAAAGTTAAATTTGAGGTCTTTGAAGGCCCGTTGGACCTCCTGCTTTATCTCATCAAGAAGCAGGAGGTGGACATTTATCAGGTCAATCTTACGCAACTCGCCACGCAGTTCGTCGAGTACGTGGACTTGATGCGGATGCTGGACCTGGAAATCGCCGGCGAGTTCCTGGTGATGGCGGCGACGCTCATGTACATCAAGAGCCGCGAGCTGTTGCCCAAGGATCTCCAGGTGGAGTCCGAAACCGAGGACGACACCACCGATCCGCGCTGGGAACTCATCCGCCAACTGGTCGAATACAAGAAGTTCAAGGACGCCGCCGCGCAGCTCCAGGCCATGGAACTCCGCCAGGAAAGCGTCTATCCCCGGCTGCCGGTGAAGCCGGAGTTCGCGCCGGAAGTCGCCACGCCCAAGTCCGAGGCGACGCTCTTCGACCTGCTCAACGCGGTCAACGCCATCCTCAAGCGCGTCGCCGCCAAGGAGCAGACGCGCGACATCTTCGAGGACCGCTGGACGGTCAGCGAAAAGATCGAGATTCTCCTGCGGCGCATCAGCGAGCAGGCGACGCTGCGGTTTTCGGACCTGTTCGCCAGCGCCACCAGCCGCACGGAGGTGGTGGTGACTTTCCTCGCCGTGCTGGAGTTGATGCGGCTCCGGCAGATCGTGGCGATGCAGACGGCGGAGTTTGGCGAAATCGAAATCACCC
This sequence comes from uncultured Verrucomicrobiota bacterium, assembly GCA_903847485.1. GTDB lineage: Bacteria > Verrucomicrobiota > Verrucomicrobiia > Limisphaerales > JAJXZI01 > CAINDV01. The sequence continues at coordinate 14,043 of CAINDV010000948.1, read as the reverse complement.
GCGCCCAGCCGACGACGGCGGTGCTGTTGCCCGAACCCGCTGCCACCACCGGCGCCCCCGCGCCGCAATCCCTTTGACCATGGAACTGAAGTTCATTCTGGAATCCATCCTCTTCTCCGCCCAGAAGCCGATGACGTGGCGGGAATTGCGCGATTTGCTGGTCGCCGCCGCCGCCGAGGAAAACAGCGATCCGGCCGCGAAGCCTTTCAAGAAGACCAAGGAAGAAGACATCTCCGCCGCGCTGGAGCAACTGGCCGCCGATCACGAAGCCGCCGCCCGGAGCTACCGGCTCGTGTGCGTCGCCGGGGCGTGGCAATTCGCCAGCCAGCCGGAATACGCCCCGTGGCTGAAGGCGCTGGTCGGTGTCAAAGCCCGCCCCGCCCGGCTCTCACAGCCGGCGCTGGAGACGCTGGCGATCATCGCTTACCGGCAGCCCATCACGCGCTCCGAGATCGAGCAGGTCCGCGGCGTCTCGGTGGACGGAGTGATGCAGACGCTCATCGAACGCGGCCTGGTGGAGCAAGTCGGCCGCGCGGAAGTGGTGGGCCGGCCCGCCACCTTCGGCACGACAGCTACGTTTCTCACTTACTTTGGCTTGCCGGCGCTGGAAGGCTTGCCCGCCGCTGATGAACTGCGCCGTATTCCCGTAGAGAAGCCGCCGGCACCAGTCACCGCCGAGCCGGGCCTGGCCACCGTGCCGCCGGAGCAATTGACGCTCGCCCAAGTCGGCGGCGTGCCGTCCGATGAAGCCCCTGAAGCGCCGGAGGCCGCCGCCGAGCCAGCGCACGACCAACCCGCGCCGACCGCTTGAAACCCTTGGCTATGAACATCCCGGAATACCGTAAGGCGATAGACAAGCTTGATGCCCAGATCGTCAAACTTCTGAACGAGCGCACCCAACACGTCCTGGCCATCGGCGAGATCAAGCTCAAGGCCGGCGAGGAGATCTACGCCCCGCACCGCGAGCGGGCCGTGTTCAACCGCATCTGCCGCCTCAGCGACGGTCCGCTCGGACCGGAGGCGCTGCGCGCCATTTACCGCGAAGTCATGTCCGCTTCGCTCGCGCTGGAGAAGTCGCTCACTGTCGCCTACTTCGGCCCCGAGGCCACCTACACCCACCAGGCGGCACTGCGCCGCTTCGGTTCCAGCCTGCACTACGCGCCGCAGAAAACCATTGCGGACGTCTTCGCCGAAGTCAGCCGCAACCGCGCCGACTACGGCGTGGTGCCGGTGGAAAACTCCACCGAAGGCGTCATCACGCACACGCTCGACATGCTGGTGGATAGCGACCTGAAAGTGGTTTCGCAGATCGTGATGCCGATTCAGCATTGCCTCGTCAGCCCCTGCCCGCGGAAGCAGATTCGAAAGCTGTATTCCCATCCCCAGGCGCTGGCCCAGTGTCGGGCTTGGGTACAAAAGAACCTGCCCGCCGCCGAGGCCATCGAAGCCTCTTCCACCACGCGCGCCGCCGAACTAGCCGGTACGGAGCCGAATTCCGCTGCCATCGCCAGCGCCCTGGCCGCCGAGAAATACGGCCTGCGCATTCTCGACAGCGACATCCAGGACAACGCCGCCAATGCCACCCGCTTCTTCGTCTTGGGACACCAGTGCAGCCCGCCTACCGGCCACGACCGCACCAGCCTGATGATCAGCATCACGGACAAGGTAGGCGCGCTCCACCGCGCCCTGGCGGCTTTCCGGCGCTTCCGCATCAACATGACGAAGATCGAGTCCCGGCCTAACAAGCGGAAGGCGTGGGAGTATTTTTTCTTCGTGGATTGCGACGGCCACTTGAGCGACGTCAAGGTCTCCAATGCCATCCGCCTGCTGGAGGAGCACTGCAATTTCGTCAAAATCCTTGGCTCTTATCCGGTGGCGGATTAGTGCCGCCTCGCTGTTTTCAGCGGAATGCCGCAGCCCGGTTCGGCGCGGGACCGACTGCGAGCGCCTGGCGCTTCCGCATTGCGCGCCAGCGTCTGGAGTGCGTGCGGTGTACCGCCGCTTGGGCCAGACGCGCCGGGCCAAAAGGATCGCTATTTGTAAGCCGAACCGATGGCCGCGCACTCCAGACGCTGGCGCTCTGTTCCGTTGGTCGCGGACAATTCGGCGCGGGTGCCCACCGCTGCTACAGACAGAAAAACGGGGAAATCTTTCTGTCTCCAATTTGTCTGTCTTCAAGCGTTTCGGGGCTACGCCCTGGGTTACCGGCTCCTTCAGCTTCGCCGCGACCTCCAGCACGGATTGGAGGAACCTGAGCGGAAAACTGCTCTTAACCGCGAGTGGCGGCTGCCAGTAAGCGGCGTCGCACTACGGCGAGCGGACCCGGTAGAATCGCTTCAGGCCGTTCGTTGCCTGCGGGTCGGTGAACTGAAACTGGCCGGATGAAACTTCCGTGACGCCGCCGAGCGCAGTCCAGTCGCCCAAGGCTAACGCCGCGTTGGTCGTAGCCAGCGCGGTGAAGGCCACGCTCGGGGTGTTGGTGAAGGCGAATCGAAACGCGCCGTTGGGCAGCATCGCCGCGCCGGTCAAGACGATCTCCGTCGGGGTCGGAGTTGCCGTACCGTAAACCTCTGCGCTGGACAGATATCCGCTCAGGCCTTCCCCGCCGACGGCCAGCACCTTCCCATTGAGCAGCAAAGTCGCCGTGTGATTCGCACGGGCGGCGTTCATCGCGCCGTTGGTCGCCCACAACCCGGTGGCCGGATCGTATAGCTCCACGCTGGCCAGCGCGGCGCCACCGTTCGCGCCTCCGGCCACCAGCACTTGCCCGCCCGACAGCAAGGTCGCCGTATGACTGTTGCGGGCGGTGTTCAGCGCGCCGTTCGTCTGCCACATTCCGCTGACCGGTTCATACAACTCCGTGCTGGAAAGCTGCCCGCTGCTGCCAAGTCCGCCCACGACTAGCGCTTGCCCGTTAGGCAACAATGTGGCGGTGCCATAACGGCGTCCGGTGCCCAACCCGTCGGTCGGTGCCCAGGTTCCGGCGGCGGGATCGTAGAGTTCCGCGCTGGAAAGCGCGTTGTTGCTGTAGCTGAAGCCGCCCGCGATGAGCACTTTTCCGCTGGCCAGCAAGGTCGCCGTTTGGCCATAGCGTGCGGTGTTCAGCCGGCCGGTCGCGGTCCACGCCCCGGAGGACGCATCGTAAAGATCCGCGCTGGCCAGCAGGGTGCCGCTGGGGCCATAGCCGGCCGCCGCGAGCACGCGCCCATCGGGCAGCAAGGTCGCTGTGTGAAACTGGCGGGTGCTGCTCATCGAACCGGCCGCAGTCCACATCCCGGTCGCTGGATTGAACACCTCCGCGCTCGCGAGATGGCTCAGGCCAAAGCCACCCGTGACGAGCACTTGGCCATTGGTCAACAAGGTCGCCGTGTGAAACTGGCGTTTGCCAATCAGCGCACCGGTCGCGGTCCACGCCCCGGTGGCCGGATTGTAAAGCTCCGCGCTCGCCAGGATGTTGGTGCCGTCGTAGCCGCCCGCGACGAGCACCTTGCCGTCGGGCAGCAGCGTCGCCGTGTGCGACTGGCGCGGGCTGGCCAGCGGGCTGGTAGTGATCCAAGCGACGGCCAGAGCCGGTTGGCTGACCGTCAGGTTGAGCGCCAGCGGGGCGACCGCCAGGGCGAACGAAAGGCTTTTGTAGTTTTGAGTTCTCACAGCGGCCCGCATTCTACGCGCCGCAAAAGGCAGGTCAACCAAACACTATCGGGTTGGCTCGCGGTGATGAGCGCGGCTTAGCCCGAACTCCAAGGGCGAACGACGAATGACGAATGACGAAAGAAGCCCGAAAAACAAATGACGAATCGTCGCCTCCGGCGGTTAGGTTCTGGGCCGAGTCTCGCGCCCAGTCCAACCAAGAACTCAGCGGGTTTCGTGCTTCGGACTTCGTCATTCTTTCGTCATTCGTCATTCGTTTGCGGAATTCGGGCTGAATGGATACGGCTCAGTTCCGACGTTCCAAGACCACCGCTGGACCAGGGTTGCCGAAACGATCAATCGGCGTCACGGCCACGACCTCCGGCGGCGGGTCGCCCAAGGTGGCCGACGTGCTGGCCCCAGCCACGATCTGCGTGGTCCAGCGGTCGCGGGATTTCGCTTGCAGCACCCATCTGGCGACGCGTTCGCCGGGCGCGGGTTTGAAGGTCAGGCGCGGACTGCCTGCGGAGGCGTCGCTGAGGGAAACAGTAGGCTTGCCGGGATGACTGGCTCCCAGCCAGGGACAGGCGGGCACGAGGGCGGGTTGGGCGTAGCACTGTTGGGCGAGGAGCGCGCCGAGACCGTGGTCGCCGCTGGCGAGTGACCCCATGCTCCAGTGGATTTGGCCGGGCGTGCGTTCCCGGCTGCGGATGAACTGGATCTGGTTGACGATCTCCGAGGGATTCCAGCCGGGCGTGCCGACTTTGGCGGAGTTGAGGCCGGGCCACACATGCCGGCCGGTGGGGTTTTGCGCCAGCCACCAGTCGAGCAGGGTCGTGAAGCTCGTTTCTCTGGGGGCGATGGGCCAGTAGAGTTGGGGCGCGCAGTAATCCAGCCAGCCGTTGACGAGCCATTTGCGGGCGTCGGCGTAAAGCTGGTCGTAGGCGTCGAGGCCGCGGATTGGCGCCGGATTGCCGGAATGCCAGATGCCGAAGGGGCTGAGGCCAAACTTGACCCGGGGCTTGATTCCGTGGACGGAGGCATAGGCGCGCTGGATGAAGGTGTTCACATTCTCGCGACGCCAGTCTTCGCGGCTCAAGCCGCTTTTGCCGCCGTATTTGCGCCAGCTCGTGCTATCGGGAAAATCCATGGGCGCGCCGGAGGCATCCTTTTCGGGATAGGGATAGAAGTAGTCGTCGAAGTGAACGCCATCAATGTCGTAGCGGCGGACGACATCCAGCACCACGGCGAGCGAGTAATCCCGCACAGCGGGTTCGCCCGGATCGAGCCAGAGGTGTTGGCCGTAGGTGCGGACCAGTTGTGGTCGCGTCTTGCTGATGTGGCTCGTGGAAATCGGGCTGATGGCGCTTCTGTACCGGGCGCGGTAGGGATTGAACCAGGCGTGCAACTCCAGGCCGCGCCGATGGGCCTCGGCGATGGCAAACTCGAGCGGATCGTAAAACGGCTGCGGGCGTTGGCCCATCGTGCCGGTGATGTATTCGGACCACGGTTCGAGCCGCGAATCGTAGAGCGCGTCACAGCTCGGGCGAACTTGGAAGATAATAGCGTTGAGCCGGAGCCTGACGGCGTGGTCCAGGAGGGCGAGCAACTCGGCTTTCTGGGTGGCGGTGCTCAGGCCAGGCTTGGACGGCCAGTTGATGTTGCCGACGGAAGCCACCCAAGCGCCGCGAAACTCGCGCAACGGCGCAGGGGGAACCTGAACGGACGGGCCGTAGCTAACCGCCGGCGCGGAGGACGCGACCGCCCCGGCGAACAGCAGTCCGGCCAAGAGAAGCAGCCGATTTCCGACGTGGTGGGTAAACATGCGCCCTTGGTATGCCTTGGTGGCGGGTGAACGGCAATCGGAATCCGAAGCTCGAATGACGAATGAATGACGAAACCCGAAACCCGCTGAGTCCTCAATTGGGCTGGTCGCAAGGCTCGGCACACAACCGACCCGTCGGAAGCAACGATTCGTCATTCGGGCTTCGTCATTCATTCGTCATTCGAGCTTCGAAATTCGGGTTGAACGCCGGGCCGGGCTTGGTGTCTCTTGGGTGGCGAGCGCGACGACTCTTGCGTTCGGCGCTTCCATCGCCAAAATTGTCGTTATGTTTACTCCCAATGCCTACTGGTGGCTGATTATACCGGGCCTGCTCCTGGGGCTTTACGCCCAGTTCAAGGTCACTTCAACCTACCGCCGCTACATGCGGGAACCGTCCAGCCGCGGGCTGACCGGCGCGCAAGCGGCCCGCACTATTCTGGACCGCGCCGGGTTGACGAACGTGCCGGTCGAGGAGGTTCCGGGCGAACTCACCGATCACTACGACCCCGTGCAGCGCAAGCTTTGCCTTTCCACGGGCAACTTCCACGGGGCCACGGTGGCCGCCATCGGCGTCTCGGCGCACGAGGCGGGCCATGCCCTTCAGCACCAAGCTTCCTACGCTTTCCTCAAGGTGCGCATGGCGCTGGTGCCGGTGACGCAGATCGCCAGCAACGCCGCCATCTGGATCAGCATGGCCGGCTTCTTCCTCGGCTTTGCCAAGATCGCCTGGCTTGGCATCATCGTCTTCGGTGTCGTCACGTTGTTCCAGACGATCACGCTGCCGGTGGAGTTCGACGCCAGCCGGCGGGCCAAGGAACAGCTCTTCCGGCTCGGATTGGTCACAAGCGCCGAGCAGGCGGGCGTCAGCCGGGTGCTCAGCGCCGCGGCGTTGACCTACGTGGCGGCGATGGTTTCTTCGCTCCTGACGCTGCTCCAGTTCGTGCTGCTGGCCCGAGGCGATGACCGGGAGTGAAGCTGCCTGCGCAGCCGTCTGGAGCCGGATTATCGCGGCACCCAACCTGAAGCCCTGACCATGACCGCCAAGCCCCGACCTCGCTCCGCTCTGCACCGGCCCAAGCCCCGGCCTGCCGTGCCGCCCCCGACCGCTCCCACTCCGGCGTCTCCGATCGCCAGCGAGCCACGCCCGACTGTGTCCTCGTCGTCCGCGCTGGGAGAGCGTGAACGCGGTGGCTATGACGGCGAAACCGCTTATCGCCTCTACCTGCGCGAGATCGGGCAGGTGAAACTTCTCACTATCGCCGAGGAGAACGAACTGGCGGCGCGCATCAAGAAAGGCGACAAGAAGGCCCGCGATCAAATGATCCGCGCCAACCTCCGCCTCGTGGTGAAAATCGCCCGGGACTACGAGGGCATCGGCCTGCCGTTGCTGGATCTCATCAGCGAGGGAAACATCGGCTTGATGAAAGCCGTCGAGCGTTTCGACCCGGCCAAGGGCGGTAAACTTTCGACCTACGGCGCTTGGTGGATCAAGCAGGCCATCAAGCGTGCCCTCGCCAACCAGTCCAAAACCATCCGCCTGCCGGTGCATCTGGTGGACAAGATCGCGCACATGCGCCGCGCCGCACTGAGGTTGCACGAAGAACTGGGTCGCGAGCCGACCGACGACGAACTGGCCGGGGAGATGGGCCTGACGACCGCCCGCGTCACCCTCATGCGCACCGCTTCCATCCGGCCCACCTCGCTCGACGCACCTATCGGCGAGGACGATTCGGCCACCTATTCGGAAGTCGTCGAGGACGAGCACGCCAAAAACCCTTACGCGGAACTGGAGAACAAGACCGTCGCCGCGATGCTACGGAAAATGCTCACCTACCTCAACGACCGCGAGTCGTCCATCCTACGCTTTCGCTTTGGACTAGATGGCCGGCCGGAACAAACGCTCGAACAAGTGGGCCACCAGTTTGGCGTCACCCGCGAGCGCATCCGGCAGATCCAGAACATTGCTTTGAATAAATTGCAGAAAATGATTGAACAGTTCGAGGCCTAGAAGAGATAATCCGGCGCGTAACTATTGAGCATGAGCACCGTACCATTGACTGTCGGCGACCTACAGGCCGCCATCCGTAACGTCCCTGACTTCCCCAAGTTGGGGATCCAGTTCAAGGACATCACCCCGATGCTGGCCGACGCCCGGCTCTTTGCCGGAAGCATTGACCTGCTCACCGCTGGGCTGGAGCCGGGCAGCGTGGATTCCGTGGTGGGCATTGACGCGCGGGGCTTCATCTTCGCCGCCGCCGCCGCCGTCAAACTGCGTGCGGGCTTTGTGCCGGTGCGCAAGCAGGGCAAACTCCCCTACCAGACCATCGAACAAACCTACGACCTGGAATACGGCACCAGCACCGTGGCCATCCATGTGGACGCCCTCAAGCCGGGTGCCCGAGTGCTGTTGATGGACGACCTGCTGGCCACCGGCGGCACGGCGGGGGCGGCCGTGGAGTTGGTGCGCAAGGTGGGCGGACAAATCCTCCAGGTGTCGTTCCTGATTGAATTGAGCTTCCTCAACGGCCGCGAGAAGTTGAAGGGCTGTCCGGTGCGTTCGCTGGTCGTGTACTGATCCGGCCCCGCGGCCAGGCGACCTGGCGAAGCTTGGCGTTGAATCAAACCATGAACCAACCGACTACCGCGCCGACGGAATCTGACCCCAGGCGGATTGTTCGCTGCGCCAATTGCAGCGCGGAGAACATCGTCGGCGCCACCCGCTGTCGTGAATGCGACACTCACCTCTATGTGGTCTGCCGGCACTGCGGCCGTTCCAACGCCCGCGCGCTGCGGAACTGCGCCGGCTGTGAGAAGCGACTCGGGGGTTCCCTCTGGAAAAGGCGTTTCCGGAGAATCTTCCGGCGGGTGGACCCCGTGACGGTGATCGTGGGCGTGATTGTGTTGCTGGTGTTGCTGTTGCTGCTGCTGAACCACCAGCGGAGTTCGGTGCCGCCGCAAACCGACCAGCCCACCGTCTCCGAGTAGCACGCGAAACCCACCCACCCGCGAGCCGCCGCCCGTGGCCCGGTCTCAGCGGACCATCCAATCCAGTATTGCCTTCTGAACGTGGAGACGGTTCTCGGCCTGGGTGAAGATGGTGTCGGCATTGGCTTCCAATGTCGCTTCGTCAATCTCCTTGCCGCGATAGGCGGGAAGGCAGTGCATGACCAGCGCGCCGGGGCCTGCCAGTTGCACGAGGCCCGCGTTGACTTGATAGCCGGCGAGATCGCTCAAGCGGCGCTCCTGTTCGTCCTCCTTGCCCATCGAAACCCACACGTCCGTGTAGAGCACGTCCGCCCCGCGGGCGGCGGCTTGCACGTCCTCAGTCACGACGATCCGGCCGGCAGCGCGGGCGATCATTTCGGGCGCGGGTTGGTAGCCCCGGGGCGCGGCGATGCGCAGCTCAAAGCCGAGTTTCGCCGCCGCCCAAATCCAGGACGCGGCCACGTTGCAGGCACCGTCGCCCACGAAGGTCACCACCTTGCCATCCATGCCCCCGGCCCGCTCCGTTATGGTGAACATATCCGCCAGAATCTGACACGGATGCTCGTCGTCCGTGAGCGCGTTGATGATGGGGATGCCAGCATAGTGCGCAAACTCCTCGACTTCGGCTTGGGCAAAGGTGCGGATCACGGCCCCGCCCACCATGCGGCCCAGCACACGGGCGGTGTCCTTGATCGGCTCGCCGCGGCCGAGTTGGATTTCGCGGGCGCTCAGGAACAGCACGTCGGCGCCCAGTTCGCGCAGGCCGACCTCGAAGGAGACGCGGGTGCGGGTGGAGGACTTGGCAAAGACCAGCGCCCATATCTGGCCCGCCAGCGGTCGGCGCGAGGAATGGCCGCGCTCGCGCTTCATGACAGCGGCGTCGGCCAGGATCGTTTCGATGTCCGTCCGCGCCAGTTTTTCAATGCTCAAAAGGTGTTTCATCAAACCAAGCTGCGGAGGCGAAGGTGATGGCCGCGACCCCGCAAAGGGTATGGTTTAACCAAAACACCCCGCACTCGTCACGAAATAACGTCGTTTCCAGAAAGAAAGTAGCGCCTCTCGAAGCTGTCGGTGGGAGGCAGACTGGCCGTAGTTTTGGAGTGCGCCGGCAGAGCGCAGTGGCGACGGTGCCCGGCTGCTGACGCGGCTGACCGCCAAACGAGCGTGCTGCCGGCATCTCGCCGGCAGAAGAGAAGCGTCTGCCGGCTAGACGTCGGCGGCACGGTGAGACTTAGCGGGGCGTGGAGTTCGCACGGTTGGTGGCCGCTGGTTCGGGCGCGGGCTGAAAGGCCGGCGGGCGGTTGCTCGGGTTGGCCAGCCAAGCGTCGGTGATCGCGGCAAGGTCGCTCCCGCAGGTGGAGCAACCTGGACCGCAAACCGGCACCCTCGACTTGCGCATCTCCAGGGCGGTCAAGCCAAGCAGCGCCAGCACCACGCCGCTCCCCACCAACCATTCGCGACGGGTGAAGGCGCGGCGGCCGAATCGTCGAGTGTCGTAAGTCTTCATCGGTGGAGTGGGGCCGTCAGGGCACGCGACCGGCTTCCTTGGCCAGGCGCGCGAACATCTGAGTCTTGGCGAGCAGGGTTGGGTCTTGGTCGAGTTGCGCCACCGTGTGTGGGAGGCGATAGGACCAATTGGCACAGCCCACGGAGCCGGGCGTATTGAAGCGCGCCGTCATGGCGAAGACATCCGTGATCTGAAACACCGCCAGCCAGGAGTGGGATTTCATCACGTTCTGGGTGAAGGCTTCGTGCAGGCGACCGGTGAACGCGCGCGGTGGTTCCTCGCCCGGCAACCCGGCGAAATCCATCAGACGGCGAAGTTCGAGGCGGTTGGTCTCCACGTCTTTGCCAGCGTCAATGTTCGCCCAGCACTCGGCCCAACCAGCAGCCAGCGGCGGGTGATCGTGAGTAGTCGGTTGCGCCAGCGACAGGCGCGGATAGGCGAGCGGGTCCGAGTAGGTGCCGTCCCGCTCGCGGAAGAGCATCGGGATGCGAAAGCCGGGCAGGCCTAACTTAAGCAGCGTGCCGGAGACGTAGTCGGGCACGACGCCGAGATCCTCGGCCACGACGGTGGTTTCGCCAGAGGCGGCCTGCACGATGCGGAGGATTTCTTCGCCTTGCGCTTGGTTGGCGGCCTGGTGCGCGGGGGTGTCGTCCGCAAACTGTTTGAAGCCGGGCCGGCGTCCGCCGGTTTTGGCGGCCGCCTCCGCCTCGGTGAGCGGAAGAAACTCGTCATTGCGCTCGGGCGTCCACGGGAAGGAATAGATGCGGAAGAACCCCAGGGCGTGATCAATGCGATAGAGGTGGAAGACTTTCTGGATGTTACCGACGCGAGTGCGCCACCAGTCGAAATCGCGGCGGCGGAGTTCGTCCCAGCGGTAATTGGGGATGCCCCAGTTTTGACCCCATTTCTCGGTGAAGGCATCCACCTTGAAGACCTTTTCCGGCGGCGCGCCGCCGGACCAGTCGAGATCAAAAAGGGCGCGGTTGGCCCAGACATCGGCGGAAAAGCGGCCGACTCCGAAAGGTATGTCGCCCATGAGATAAACGCCCTGCTGCGCGCCGTAGGCCTTGATGGACTGCCATTGACTGAAGGCAAGCCACTGGACATAGGCGAAGAACAGTTGCTGGCGCATCAAGGCGTCGCGTTCAGTCTCGGACAGCGAGAGAAGCCAGGTGCGGGCGCGGGCCGGCGAGCGGTGTTCCGGCGCCCAGCGGTCCCAGGTCGGTAGGTTGCCGTTCGCCTCCATCAGCACGCGAAAGAGGGCGTAGTCGGAAAGCCAGTCGGCGTTTTCGGTGAGGAACGAGCGAAACCCGGCGGTGCGGGGCGTCTGGTGGTTGAAGTGGCGTTTGAGGAAACTGGCGAACGCAGTTTCGAGCAGCGTGCGCTTCAGAGCCTTGACCCGGGGATAATTCACCGGGCCTTGGCGCAACTCCGCGAGGAGTTCTGGCGCGGCAAGTTCACGGAAGCGCTTCGGTGAAAGATCGGGAATTTCGCGCGGCGAGACAGCGATGGTGGTCGGGGCGAGAGCGAGCGAACTGAGCGCGTTATAAGGGCTGTTGTCATCGCTGGTCTCGTTGATCGGGAGCATCTGCAACAGGCTCAGGCCGTGGCGCTGGCACCAGTCAATCATCTGGCGCACGCCCGCGGTGTCACCGACGCCGAGGTCGGCTTCGGTGCGCATGGCGAACACGGGTTCGAGGACGCCGGCGCGGGATTGGTCGGGACTGAGTTTCATAGTGCGTGATGACAGGCGGCCATCCTAGCGCAGCCGAGGCGATCTGACAAAGTCAGAGGCCGCAACCAGGTACTAATGGCTGGGTGCTGCGGTCGCACAGCACCGGTCGGTCACTTCCTCTTCTCTACCACACCAGGTTCGGCCCCGTCGTTGTCCAACTTGTTATAGCCCCAAAGCGGTTTCGCGAGTGTCGCGCTCCATGTGTCCCACTTAGATTGTAACTCCTTCACCTTGTCCGGCTGCACCGCGGCGAGATCCTTGGTTTCGCCCACGTCGTCAGCGAGGTTATAGAGTCTTACCGCAGTGGCAGGTTGATCGCGTCCGGTGCGGGTGTCGGCATTCTGGTCGTAGCGCACCAGTTTGTAATCGCCCATCCGAATCGCCATTTGCCGCCCCATACGCCAGTAGAGAGAGGCGTGCGGCGTGCCACTCTTCTCGCCGGTCAGGAAAGGCAATAGGTTCACACCGTCGAGCTTCCACTCCGGCCTTATATCTACGCCAGCGACGGCCAGCGCGGTGGCGGTGAGGTCGAGTTGAATCGCCGGCTGGTTAAAAACGCCTGGCTTAACTTTGCCCTTCCAGGAAACTATGAACGGAACACGGATGCCACCTTCGAGCGTCGTTCGTTTGGAACCGCGCAAAGGCTCGTTCCGTGAGCCGTTGATAGTGGTGCCGGGCATAGTTGGGCCGCCGTTGTCGCTGATGAAAAACACAATCGTGCTTTCCTCCTGGCCACTCTCGACCAGCTTTCGGCGCACGCCGCCAATCGCTTCGTCCAACGCGAGCATCATCGCATTGTAGGTTCGCCGTCGCAGGTCGGTCGTTCCGGGAAATTTCGCCAATCGGTCATCGGTGGCCTGCATCGGCGTGTGGACGGCATTGAAGGCGAGATAGAGGAACCACGGCTCGGCCTTGTGTCTTTCGATGAAAGATTCGGCCTCCCTCCCAAAGGCATCGGTGGTGTAGTCGAGTTCCTTCACCGGCTCTGTCCCGCGTAGAATGCCAGCCGGGGCGGTGTAACTGTGCTGGCCGCCAAGGAAGCCGAAAAACTCGTCGAAGCCGCGCTTCTGCGGGTGCATCGCCGGCAAGCCGCCGAGATGCCATTTGCCGACGAGGCCGGTGACGTAGCCGGCAGTCTTCAGGCGGTCGGCCAGCGTGGTTTCGGTGAGTGGCAAGCCGTCTTGGCCCCCGGCCACATTGAATTCGTGCCCAAATCGTTGCTGGTAACGCCCCGTCATCAACCCGGCGCGCGTCGGCGAGCAATACGGCCCGCTGACGTAGCCGCTGGTGAACCGCACACCCGACGCTGCGAGCGCATCCAGGTTCGGGGTGGGGATATCTTTGCAGCCTTGGAAACCGACGTCGGCGTAACCCATGTCATCGCCGACGATGAGCAAGACATTGGGGCGGGTGCGCGGAGCGGCGGTCGAATAACTGCCACCCACAAAGACCAAAACCACTAATAGGAGGGAGAGAGATTTCATAGAAAAGAGTTAGTGTCGCAATCGGAAGGCGACCGGATAATCGGATAACAGTTTGCCAGCGCCCTGTTCGAGCAGGAGAGCGCGTTGCCCGCCGCTTTTTCAAAAGTGACCCTTTCATCGGCTGCGTCGGTGTAAGCGCCGTGAATCAGCCGGTCCATAAAACCCGGCTTTGCGGAAGCCAGCTTATCGGTCGCCAACACCCCGGCCACGGCCCCGAGCGGCTCGATTTCACCGTCGGCGAACAACCGTCGCAAACCCAGCAGAGCGTCCTGCTTCGACACGTCGTAATGATGCTGCCATGCAAAACACGCCTCCGCCACCACCAAATCCGAAACCACAGCGCCATGGCCCCCGCGCGACAGTTCGTCCAAGAACGCCACTGCCCGTGCCGCTTGGTCCGCCAACTGCCCCAGCAGCAGGCGCAGCACCACCGACGTGTCCAATCCTGTCTTCACGCGCCGCCCTTTCGCCCGGCCGCGACGCTCTCACGGATCGCCGCCAGCGAATGATCCGCTACTTTCTTGGCGCGCGATCCGAGGCAACCAATCCATTCGCGGGTGCGAGCCGGTTGGGGCCGCAACACCCAGACCTTCGTCCCCCCTTCGTTGCGCGGCTTAAGCTCGATCACATCCCCCGGCTTCAGGCCGAGCGACTCACAAGTTTCCTTCGGAAACGTCGCCTGCCGCTTCGAAGTCAATGTCAGCATTGTCATGCGGAGACAATCAACGGTTACGCCTTACTTGTCAAGTATCCGGTAAGGCGCACATCAGCGCGCGGTGCATCCCCAAATTGTCGGTTACTTCGGGGGACGCCGGGTGAGGGCACCCGGCCTACAACAGCGAGCGCACGCCGCTGTAGGCCCGATGCCCTCACCGGG
>CAINDV010000947.1 GCA_903847485.1 uncultured Verrucomicrobiota bacterium | reverse complement strand
GCAGTTACGTCCACCGTGTATTCAATCCAATAAGTCCGCCCCACTGTGCCGTGCAGTGTCAGGCCCGGATAAAGCCCCAGCAAGAGATAGGATTGCCCCGTGACCACCAACAGCGCCGGCACGCTGGTGACGCTGCCGCCCGTATAAGTGACCACCACCGCATACCGGCCCGCGTCCGCGAAAGTCACCGCCGGCAGCGACAGCACCGCGCCCGTGGCCCCCGTCAGCGGCACGCCTTCCTTGAGCCACTGGTAGCTCAGCGCCGCGCCGCCGGTGACGGCCGCCGTGAACTCCACGTCCTGCCCCGCCGCCACCGTCAGGTTAGTAGGTTGCACCGAGACTTGAAGCGGCACCGTGCTGCCAAACGTCGCTGTGATGACCCGGCTGCGGTCCATTACCACCGTGAGCGGACTCACGCTGCCGCTGGCGTCGCCGCTCCACCTTTGGAACTGCTGCCCGCTGCCTGCCGTGGCCGTCAGCGTGACCGATTGGTTCAAGCTGTAGGCGTTCGACGACGGCGAGCGAGCCACCGTGCCGCTGCCGGCGATGAGCACCGTTAGCGCCACCTGATCCGCCGCCAGAGTGCCGAAGATGCAGGACACCACCGGGCTGGGATTGGCGACGGTGAACCGCAGCGGATTGGCGTTGCCACTCGCCGCGTTGCCCCAAAAACCGAAGTAACTACCCGGCTGCGGTACGCCCGTCAGGCGGGCAGTGGCGCCATAGGTGTACCAACCATCCGGCACATCGAGCGTCACGCTGCCGGGGCCAGCGACGGTAGTGCCAAGCCAGGTGCCGAACACCGCCCGCACCGTCTTATTCGTGTCCATGAGGACACTGACGATGGGGTTAGTGCCGCTCGCGTCGCCTTCCCACCGCAAGAAGGTCCAGCCCGGATTGGGCGTCGCCGTCACGGTGACGTTCGTATAGTTGAAGTAAGGTCCATCCGGTGGGTCTTTGCTGACGACGCCCCCGCCCGTGTTAGTGGTGTCCAAAGTGGACTTCCGGTATAGGTAGAAAGGCCCGGCTTCATCCCAGCCTGTCCAGTCGGACTTGTAGGCAATAACTCGCAGCACCACACTGTTCGTGATGGTGAATGTTCCAGCATACCATTGGGCAGTGAAGTCGGGCGGCGAGCCGTCCAGTGTATAGAAGATCGTCGCGTTGGTGAAGCGACTGGTCAGCCCCACAACGGCGGAACCGTCGCCGGAGGTGCCGTAGAAGAAGTTGGAAGCTGCCAGGGCACTGCCGTTGGCTCTGACGATGAGGCCCTGAACCGACAACACTGCCGGAGCGCTGATGGTTGCGTCATATAGGTTTGAGGCACGCAGACGATAGGCGGTGCCGTTCTGACTCAATGCCACGGCGGAAAAGTGCAGCGTGCTATTGGTCTCTCCTGGGAGCACGATTCCGTTACCCTCCCATTGGTAGGCAAACGGTGCCAACCCGGACACGGAACCAAGGAGGTCAACCGGTGAGCCTGCCAGCACCGGTCCTCGTAGCGCGGTTGCCGGACTTGAACTCACGCTGGCCACTATGCCCTGAACCGACAACACAACCGGCGCGCTGGTAGATACGCCGAACAGAGATACTAGCACGCGATAGGCGGCTCCGTTTTGACTCAACTGCAAGCCGGGGAAGCGGAGCGTGCTATTAGTCTCTGCCGCGAGCGCGACTCCGTTGCTCTCCCACTGATAAGAAAAAGGCAGGGGGCCATACGCGGAACCGACAAGGTCCACCGGTGTCCCGACCGGCAGGGCACCCAACATCGCTGCCGCTGGGATGGCACGTAAACTGACCAAGGCAGGGCCGGAGGAGATCAAGGCAAGGCTATGGCTGTAGCCCGCCGCAATGGCACTGGCGTTCGTCAGGCTGGCCGGGATATTGGTCGTGCCAATAACGCTGCCGCCCCACGCCGTGATGCGCCCGTCCGCGCGCAGGGCGAGGCTATAGCTGTAGCCCGCCGCGATGGCGATGGCGTTGGTCAGGCTGGCCGGGACATTCGTCTGGCCATCCAAGCTCCAACCCCACGCCACGACGCGACCATCCGCGCACAGAGCGAGACTGTGACCGTAGCCTGCGGCGATAGCGATGGGGTTAGTCAGGTTGGCCGGCACATTCGTCTGGCCATAGCCGTTGTAGCCCCACGCCACTACGCGGCGGTCGGCGCGCAAAGCGAGACTGTGGCCGCTTCCCGCAGCCACGGCGCTGGCGTTCGTCAGGTTGGCCGGGACATCCGTATTGCCATTACCATTGTAGCCCCATGCCACCACTCTACCATCTGCGCGTAGGGCGAGACTGTGGGCACTTCCCGCCGCGACCGCGCTGGCGTTCGTCAGGCTGGCCGGGACATTCGCCTGGCCTGAACCGTTGTTGCCCCACGCCACGACTCGACCGTCTGAGCGCAAGGCGAGACTGTGGGTGCCTCCCGCAGCCACGGCGCTGGCGTTCGTCAGGCTGGCCGGGACATTCGTTTGGCCAGCGCTGTTCAGGCCCCACGCCATAACCCGGCCATCCGCACGCAGGACGAGACTGTGGCTATCTCCCGCCGCGATGGCGATGGCGTTAGTCAGGTTGGCTGGGACATTCATTTGGCCAGAATAGTTACTGCCCCACGCCACGACCTGGCTGGTGAATTCCTGTGCTCGCGCCGTCTTCAGCGCGCCGCCCAACAGGCTCGCCACGCAAAGCAACCGGTAAATGTTCAAACGTAAAGCTGTCATGGCGGCAGGCTACCCCGAACGCAGTCCCCCGCAAGTACAATCCGGGCAACCCGTCTCCTTGCAGTGCATCCCAAGTTGTCGGTGTCAAAGCACGCCCGGTTAGGGCCCCGGGCCTACCGTGGCGTGCGCTCGCTGTTGTAGGCCGGGTGCCCTCACCGGGCGCGCTCCGGGCGGAGCGGCGGCGAGGTTCTTGATGGGCAGGACGAAGAGTTTCAGTTGCATGGTGTCACACTAGGACGCGCTTGTAGGAGCCGACGTAAGGAGGCTGGGGAAACGCGGAAAACCAAGCCTCCTTACGTCGGCTCCTACAAAGGCGGTCGCGTTTTTTGGTGAAAAATCGCGACCGCTGCGCGGGGCTGTTTTTTGCGTTCGCATGTCTTTGGTATTCGCTCGCTCCGCCGTCGGTCTTCGCTCGCTCCGCTCACTCGCCACGACGGCTCCGCGCTGGCTGTTCCGTAGCTCACTGACCTGGGGCTAGGACAACCCGGAAGCCGATGCTGTGGTACCGGCGCGCCGGGTAGCCGTTGCGGAACGCCGACCGGCAGTAGCTCGCGTCGCGGTACCAATCGCCGCCCCGGACCACCCGGTGCGAGCCTGTGGGAGCACCTTGCGGATCACTCACAGCCCCGCCGGGATAAGTGTCATACCAGTCTTGGCACCACTCCCAGACGTTCGCGTGCAGGTCATAAAGCCCCCAAGCGTTCGGCGCATAACTCCCAACAGAAGTCGTCCGGGCCAAGTAAACGCCGCTCGAATTGTAGCAGTAATAGGTCGAAGTGCCACACGGCGGATACTCATAGTGACCATCGAAGTTAGCCATCCCCGAACGCAAGGCAGCACCGTAGTGAAACGCCGTCGTCGTCCCCGCCCGGCACGCATACTCCCACTCCGACTCCGTCGGCAGCCGATAGATGTAGCCAGCCGGCAGCCGCCCCGCGCTCCGCTCCCGCGCCGTCAGTTGGGCACAGTAGTTCGTCGCGTCCTGCCAACTCACCGTCTCCACCGGTCGGCTTAGGTCGGGCGGGATGGGATTGCCATTCCAGTCCTTGGTCGTGAAGTAACTCGGATTACTTCCCATCACCGCCAGATACTCGCCTTGGGTCACTACAAACCGACCCATAAAGAAACCCTTGGTCAGCGTCACCGTATGCTGCGCTTCATCCAAAACCCGCGCCGGCTCATTCGTCGGACTGCCCATCACGAAGCTGCCCGCCGGGATAGCCACTAGGTTAGTCGGCACCGCATAGCCCCGCACCCGGTAGAACATCGGCACGCTCACCCGCATCGCCCCGTTGGTGTCCGCCGTCACTGACGCCAGGGCGGCCCAGGTGTTCGTCCACGGCCCCGTCACGGAGGCCGCCCATTCCACACTCGCCACCGTGCCCGGCAACAGGTTGGTACACACCAACTCGCCGTTGCTCCCGAAGGAGGCAATCACCGGCGCCTGCCCGTAGGCGGGAGCCGTGTCCAACCCCAGCGCCACCGCGCCGGCCATCACCATCAACTTGATCTTCAGGTGCTTCATACTGGTATCGCTTGCTCTTGGTTTGTTGTTTGGGTTCACCGTGCGGGCCATCGTGGCTCGCGTTGGCGAACCGCGCCAAGCTGCCGGAGATCACGCGCAGAGGCGAGGTTTATTTCTGACTTCACAGCATTTCCAGTGCATCCCCGAGTTGTCGGTGTCCAAGAACGCCCCGTGCCCACACCCGGCGTTCGTTGTCACCGACAACGT
>CAINDV010000946.1 GCA_903847485.1 uncultured Verrucomicrobiota bacterium | reverse complement strand
GCGCGCGCGATCAATTCCTGGGGATCGGAAATGTCCGCCGGGGTGATCTTGTTCATCACGTCCGCGGCGGCGAAGCCTAGCATGCGCTCGGCCCCGACGTTGAAGATCTGGATAACCCCCTTCGCGTCCGTGGCGATGCTGGAGAAATTGGCGCTGTTGAAGATCGCACTCTGGAGTGCACCGGCTTTCAGCATCGCCTCCTCGCGGTGGACCTCGGTGAGCGTTTCTACAGGAGGTGCGTCCAACGACAGAACCCTCGTTGGCATGCCCTTCCTGGCATCGTTGGGCAGGCGTTCTACCAACGGTTCTATTGACGCTTTCGGTTGATGGCATCTTGCACGTGTCATGGGCGCAAGCTACGATGGGAAGCGGTGCCGACGCTATGGGGTGTTCACCCCAGAGGCAGTTGCATGTCTGGAGACAACAGCGAGCGCCGCCGGCGTTCGTGGCGATTCGATTGGGCCGGCCTTTGCCGCCCAACCCGTGGCACAAGGGATTGCCTTTCTGGCGAGCACTTCACCACGTCGCGGCGGAACCATACCCTCGGGGTTACCGGATACTCTCTCCATGAACCGGGCCTTCGGAGCGCCGACATTCTTGTCGGCCAGCACCTCGGCAGAGGCCCACGCCGACAAGAATGTTGGCGCTCCGCCGCTGGGTTCCTGGCCCCAATGCGCGGTTTGCAAACCGTGGTGACTCTCCATGAACCACCCCTCACCCGGCCTTCGGCCACCCTCTCCCGTCGGACGGGGATAGGACAGGGAGAGGGGCACGCCATCCGTGGTTCATGGTTCCGAGGCGCGATACGAAAATCGTGGAGGCTCCCCACAACATCCCAGCTTGATGGCGGCCCCGGCCTCCGCCCACCCGTCGGCCGCCGCGAAGCGCGCCGAGCGCCCAATCATCCTGGTGCCGCTGACGGTCGAAAAAGTGGCGTGTGGCGAAGTCACCTTCCTCCTTCCGCCCGACCGGCTGGAAATGCGCGTGGATGGCGCTGCCATCCTCAAAGCCCTCGACGGCTGGGCCAAACCCGAAGTCATCAACACGCTCAAAGCATCGGTGGGCGCCGACGGCAACTTGCGGTGGCAGCGCCTGCGGGAAATCGGCCTGGAAGTGGCATCCCGCACCATCACCATCTCGGCGCGGGTGGCGGAACTGGCGGAATTGGACTTGGTGAATTCGGGCGAGTCATTTGTACCCCAAGCCGTCACCAAGGCGCTGGATTTCGGTACGCTCACCGAAGGCAAATCGCTGGGCTTCGACTTGTGCGTCCGCAGCAACGCCGGTTGCCAAGTCACGCTGGAGTCCGAATCGGGCGGGCGGCTCAAACACAGCAGCCCCAGCGACCCCAGCCAGGTCCCTTACACGGTGAGCCTCGGAGGCAGCCGGGTGGACCTTAGCCGTAACTATGCAGTAGGACGGGCGTCGTGCCTGTCTCTGATATCGTCTGGCACGGCCTTTCTGGACGGATTCCGATGCTCGTGAGTAAGTCACCTTTCAGTGAGGAAATGGGATGAAGATGGAGACAGGCGCGACGCCTGTCCTACGCCGCCAGCCACGCCTTCGGCGTGGTTCTTGTCTGCATAGTTACGGCTTAGCCGGGGCCGGACCGTGACCCTGGCGCGGCCAGGGATTCTCACCAGCGCGCAAGGGGACTCGTATGCCTGCGTAGTCACCATCGGCCCGGTGAGCGATGTCTCGCCCGGAAACTACCGCGACAACATTGTTATTAGTGTGGCCACCAGCCGCTGATTGGACCCATCGGGTCTTCGGGCGGCGACGTTCTGTCTCTTGGCGCCTTGCCCGCTTGCGTTCCGGTAGCCCACCTGCTCCGCGTCGAGGCCGGAGTGCAACAAGGGACCAGGACCTGAACAAAACATCAGTCGGTCTGCTTGATGGTGCCGTGGGCCGCGGGCATATTCAGGGTGATTGCATGAATTCAGTAGGATGCACCCCTTCGCGCTGGCGAGCGGCGCGATACTGGGTTCTGAGCAGTTCCTTGACTTCTGTCGGTCGTGAGACTCTGACCAGAGTCACCTCCGGGGTGGTGTCATCGTCTGCCAGCACCGTGATGGTGCCGTAATCCAGCAGACGCTGTAGGATCCCCTGGTCCACCACCACGTCTTTCACCCGATACAACTCCAATTCATTCACATGCTTGGCCAGCCAGCCGCGACGGACGAAAAGCCGCTGAGTGGTCAAGCGATAACTGCAAGACTTCACCTTGATCCAGAGTAGCAGCAGCAGGAGCACACCGAGAGCGAGTGGGACTGGTGCCACCCAGCTTGGCCACGAGAAATCGTGAGCACGAATCGCCAAACCTATTCCCAAACCAATGAAACTCACTGCGAGAAGTATCTGACCCGGAAAGGCACGCGCGACCGGCGACAGTGTGAAAATGTCGGTTTCCTGCTTAGCCTCATCTAAGCCAAACGGAGTGGCCACCGCCGGTTCCGGGATCAACCGGGCAGTTTGGAGCCCCGTGCTGACGGGTGCCAGAGGGACGAGAATCTCGGCCTGACACTTCTGACATTTGGCTCTTTGGCCATACAGCGATTCATCGCCAGCGATGATGGCATGACAGTGAGGGCATTCAAATTTGATGGGTTTCATAACGTTTCGGTAGTTGGGTTCAACTCGCGGGCAGTCCGCTTACGGATGACAGCTTGGGAACGCGGTCGCAAACGACTTTGATCGAGACCAGGATCGGCACCGACAACCAAGCTCCCGGCACACCCCAAAGCCAGGTCCAGAAGATCAACGAAACAAAGATGACCGCCGAAATGAGCGTGAACTGACGACGCAACAACACCGGCATAATGAAGTTCGCCTCCAGGAGGTGAAGCAGCAGGTAGCAGGCGGGCGAAAGGAGTCCTTTCCACAGCCTGTCGAGCGTGAAGAGGCCGACGGTGGCCAGCAGGATGATTCCGGCCACGGGGCCGAAGGAGGGAGCAAAATTCAGAACCGCCACGAGTACTGCCCACATCGCAGCGTTGGGCACACCCATCCATTACAGGCCCCCGCCTACGAGGACTCCCAAGCCGATGTTGATGAGCGACACCGGGAACAGGTAATGGAAAATGTTCTGCTGAATCTCGTGGCTCATATTGATGGGCGCAGCGGCGAACGGGGAATGCGGCTACTTTCGTTCTACGTTCTTACCGTAGCCGCGAAACGTGAACCAGATTGTCGAAGCCAGGCGCACGCCGTTCAGAATCCTTTGGCCCCAGGAACATTTCGCGTTTTCGCCCACAGGCTTGCCGCGCTGGAAAGCCGCCACGCCCGCGGCCAGCAGCGCGGCTGACGAAGCGATCCAACCGAAACATCGGGCACGGTCGGTGAGCGCGCCAACGCCTGCCGCCAAGGCCGCCATATCCCCGGCCAGTAGGGCGCGGTTAAGTTCACTTTCAGCAAGCAACAGTTGTTTCCGCGATTCGAGCGAGTTCATGCGAGAATTTCTTCCAAACACGCGCAGTCCTTGCGAAATTGGTCAACCGAAGCGGGAAGCGTCTCCCAACCGCGCAGCAGTCCGGTCAGGCGCCAGCACAGACACCCCGCGGCCGCGCCGTAGAGTCCGGTCAATGTGAGGAGGATAACCAAAGGTGAGTAAGTCCACAACATAACCACGATGGCAGCCGTGAGCGTAAAACCAGCGAGCAGACCGAACGCCGCCACGCCGAGAGCCAAAAGAAACGTGTGCAGGAGGCGCTCACGCCCCTCCTGCACTTCCACGGTCAACAATTCGAACCGGTTTTCCCCCATGGTCAACAGCCGCCGCGCGAAGCGCTTTGAAGCCGTGCCCAGAGTCCCTAAGTACACGCCGCCATAAATACAATGACGTATTATTATTGCCTTTTTTGCTCTAATCCGCCAACATATTCTCGCTCATTTGAGCGAGAATATGCCACGCACAAGCCCATACAACATCAATCTCAGTGATGCCG
>CAINDV010000945.1 GCA_903847485.1 uncultured Verrucomicrobiota bacterium | reverse complement strand
GGTAGGGCGAGGCTCCGGCCGAGCCGTCCGATAGGATCATTGCCGCTGTCGTTGAGGCTCGGCAGAAGCCTCGCCCTACCACGCCAGGCGTTTCCAGACACGCTCTTAGAGGACGATCTTTTTGAACTTCGGCACCAACAGATGCATGAGCACCCACGCCGTGATGTAGGCTGATCCGCAAACCACAAATAGGATGCCGTAGCCCACTTCGACCTTGTTCAGCCCGGTGTAGTGCTTGAGAAGGAGGCCCGCCGCACGGGCAATGAGAATGCCGCCCACCGCGCCCGCCATACCGCCGATGCCGGTGACCGAGGCGACCGCCTTCTTGGGAAACATGTCCGAAACCGTGGTGAAGATGTTGGCCGACCACGCCTGGTGCGCGGCGCAGGCGATGGCGATGGTGGCCACGGCCAGCCAGGTGTTGATCGTACCGAGGCGCGATGCCAACAGCACTGTCAGCGGGAACAAAGCGAAGATGAACATTGCCAGCTTGCGCGCCTTGTTGGCGTCCATGCCGCCATTGATAAACGTCTTGGGCAGCCAGCCGCCAAAGATCGAACCGACGGTGGAGACGGTGTAAACGACCGCCACGGCGAATGGCCAACTAATGACACCGGGGATGCCGGAAGGATCGCCGGTATAACCCGGATGGGCAGCCATGTAGGCAGCCACCTTGCGGGCGTTCTCGCCGGTGAGAAACGAAGGCAGCCAGAAGAGAAAGAACCACCAAACCGGGTCAGTCATGAACTTGCCGGCGAAAAACGCCCACGTCTGCCGGAAGGTCAGGAGTTTGAACCACGACACTTTGGCCTTCGCGACATCGGCTTTCTCGGCCTCCTGTTCGTCCACGTCGCTGTGAATGAAATCGTATTCCGCCTGTGAAAGCTTGCCACTCTGGAGTTTGGCGGCGGGCGAGGCATACAAGGAATACCAGAAGGCGAGCCAAGTGAAGCCGACTGCGCCGGTGAGGATGAAAGCCCATTCCCAGCCCCAGGCACTGGCGATGTAAGGCACCGTGAGCGGAGCGATGATGGCCCCGACGTTGGTCCCCGAATTGTAGAGACCAGTGGCAAACGCGCGTTCCTTCTTCGGGAACCACTCCGCGACGGCTTTGTTGGCAGCCGGGAAGTTACCCGCCTCAGTCACGCCCAGTGCGGCCCGCCAGAATCCGAAACTCCAGGTCTGATGACCGAACGCGTGACCTATAGCCGCGAAGCTCCAGCCGATAAGTGACCAGGCATAACCCGATTTCGTGCCTACCTTGTCAATGAACTTGCCGGCAAAGAGCATGCCCACGGCGTAGGCGATCTGGAAACAGATCACTACGGTGGAATAGTTCAACTCCTGCTCCGCCTTGTCGGTGCCGAACACGCCCCCGGCGGAGAGCACGGGCTTGAGGAGACCAAGGACGTTTCGATCCAGGTAATTGATGGTCGTGGCGGCGAAGATCAACGCGCAAATGGTCCACCGGTGGCGGCCTACGCTTTCGTTCACGGAAGTAAAGTTCATGAGTCTAGGAGTCTTGAATTGCGAGTGGTCGTGAGGCGAAGAAAATGGTCAGCGCGATAGCCAGCCGCCGTCAATGTTAAGGATGGTGCCGTTCAGATAGTTCGCGTCCGCAGTCGCCAGCCACAGGCAGCCGCCGGCGATGTCTTCCGGCGTGCCCCAGCGGCCTTCGGGGATACGGCCAAGGATGGATTGGTTGCGCTGAGCGTCCTCACGGATCGGGCGGGTGTTCTCGGTGGCAATGTAACCGGGCGCGACGGCGTTCACGTTGATCCGTTCCTTCGCCCATTCACAAGCCAGCGCCTTGGTAAGGCCGGCGATGCCACTCTTACTCGCGGTGTAGGCGGGCACCAGGATGCCGCCTTGGAAGGAAAGCATCGAGGCGATGTTCACTATCTTCAGCCGGGCGTCAGCGGGTGAAGCCTCGCGTCCGCCCGTAAGCCACCACTTAGCCACGGCCTGGCAGAGAAAGAACGGCGCGGTGAGGTTGATCTGTAAGAGCGCGTTCCAATCGGCTTCCGGGTAATCCACCGCCGGCGCGCGACGTATAATACCGGCATTATTCACCAAAGCGTCCACACGGCCAGCCTGCTTCACGATGTCAGCGATAAGGTCGGCCGCGCCTTGCTGAGTTAGTTGGCCGAAGTCAGTCGTCAGCGCGGTAAAGCTGGCACTGAGTTCGCGGACCTTAGTGGCGGTTTCCGATTGGTCGCCGATGTCCAGGCCGACGGCGTGGGCACCTTCTTTGGCGAAGGCCAGAGTTATGGCTTGGCCGATGCCCCGGCTGGCACCGGTGACGACGGTGACTTTGTTGGTGAATAGGTTCATGATGGAGGTTAAAAGGTTAAAGGGGAGACTCTTTCAAAACCCCGGCGGAGGATGGTAGGGCGACGCTCCTGCGGAGTCGCCACCAATGCGGAGCGCCGACATTATTGTCGGCGTGGTCTTTGATTGCACGGGCTGGCCGACAATAATGTCGGCGCTCGTGCGCCTGGGATGGCGTTGGGATGGGGCGGTGGAAGTCCGCCTCTGTGCGGTGAAGAATCGTGCG
>CAINDV010000944.1 GCA_903847485.1 uncultured Verrucomicrobiota bacterium | reverse complement strand
TACAGCAAAGACGCGGTCCTGTAGGCCCGGTGCCCTCACCGGGCGGCCCACGCTATTTCCTCGGGTCAGGAGTTCTGAGACTTCCCACTGCGCTGCGCACCAGGCCGGATTTCCTCGCGGCAAAAACCCGCGTCCGCCCGCACGATGAGCCGCGCCGGCGGACAGCGCTGGCGCACCGCCGCCACGATTTTCTCCAGCGCCGGCACGGTGCCCGCCGCCCCGTCTTCCGCGGCCGTGCGCCGTTGCGCCCACAGCGGCACCGCGCCGCAAAACACGTACAGCGGCAGGTAACAATACCCGTCGTAGTAGGCGCTGAAGTGCCGGCCTGCTTGCGTGCCGTGGATTAAGTGGCCCATCGCGTCCAAGTCTAGCACCACCTCGCGTGCGTGCTTGGGGAGACCCCGCACACCCAGCGTCAGCAGGCATTGTTCGACGGCCGCCGGGTCGTAAGCCAGCTTGTGGCAGCGGGTGGTTTTGTTATGGGACAACTCCAATCGGTTGAGCGTGGCGGGGGCCGCCAGTGCCGCGCCGTAACGGGCGGGCGTAAGCCGGTCCAGGCCGAGCGGATCGACTTTGTCACACGCGGTGGCCAGCAACGGATCGCGGCGCAGGGTCGCATGGTCGTGGAGATACTCGCAACCCAACGTCAGACCGTAGAGCCGCTGCGCCAGCAATTGGGGCAGCGAATGCTCGACGAAGCGGGCGTCGCGCGGGTCGTGGAAACCGGCGGCCAGCGCGCGGAGAGACCGAGCCACTGATCGACTGGCGAAGCAAGCGCACGCCGCCGTCGGAGGAGCGGTCACTGCCGGTGAAATCGACGACGACTTTGCGCGGCCCGAGGTCCGGAAAGAACAGGGGCTGACTGGCGCAGTCTGTCGCCGGATTGGCGGCCGAGGAAGATAGTGTTAGGCATTGACACATAGTGTGTTAGACGCACTTCAAGCCTTTCCGTTCAACCAAATTATGATTTTTTAAGGTTATAGGCTCTTCCCAGAAGTTTGTTCCAGGCCGCCACTCTGCGCCCTGCCCACCCCTTAGCGACTGCGAGAGAACGCGCAGCACTTCCGGCGCGTTGCCTCAGGATGATCTCAGTGTCATGGCGGCTCTATATGCCGCTGGCAGTTGCGGTCTGTCGAGCCTGATTCCTGGCGACGCGGTGGGAGCAGTGCATCTGCAAGTTGTCAATAGCCTTGCCAACCGCCGTGCCAAACCGCGCGCAGCGTTTGGACTTCGCCCGGTTAACCGCCGCTTTCGCCATCCGCCGCCGGTTCGCCCGGCCCGTGAAGAGGCAGACTGGGAGCATCACGAAGGTCTGGTTATCCGGCAGGTCGGGAGCAGGCGGGCGCTCCACGCACGCCTTCCCAGGCAATCGCGCGGGCGTCGAACACCGGGCCTTCGGTGCAGGTACGCTGGTATTCCCAGGTGTCGCCGGACTGGACCGGGATCACGCAAGCCAAACAAACGCCAACGCCACAGCACATATGCTCGTCCATCGAGAGTTCCGCCGGCACGTTGAACTGCTCCGCGAGTTGGCCGACGGCTTGGAGCATCGGTGTGGGGCCGCAGGCGAAGAGTTTGCGTCCGGCGGCACCGCGCCGCAGTTCCGCCAGCAACGGTTGGGTGACAAGACCTCGCTCGCCGTGACTTCCGTCTTGCGTGGCCGCACGGACTTCCCAGCCAAGCGCGGCAAATTCCGTTGCGCGCAAAATGTCCACGCGCCGCCGGCCGCCGACGAAGACGATGCCTTTCTGCGGGGAGCGTTCCGCCAGCAGATACAACGCGGCCATGCCGTAGCCGCCCGCGACCAGCAGCGGCGTCTCCCCGCCGGGCGACGGGACGGTGAAGCCGTGGCCGAGCGGACCGAGGACGCTGAGTTCCTCGCCAGGGCGCATCCGCGCGAGCACCGCGGTGCCCTGGCCGACGGTTTTGTAGAGGATGGAAAAGGTGTCGCCGGCGACTTGGAAGATGCTGAAGGGCCGGCGCAGCAGGGCGGTTTTCAGCGGCAGGATGCGGACATGGGCGAACTGCCCTGGCTGCACCAGTGGGGCAATTTGCGGAGCGCGCACGACCAACCGGAAGTAAAGGTCGGTGTCGCGCTCGTTCGCTACGATCGGGACGGTTTGCTCAAGCATCGCTGCCGTGGAGCATGGCGGCGGCAGTGGGGTGTGGTCAATGCCGAGCTTCCGGGATTGCGTCCGGTCGGGCGTCTGGCGAAAGTATCCCGGTGAAAATTTCCATCGTCGTGCCGGCCTTTAACGAAGAGCATCGCCTCCCGGAGACGCTGCGCGCCATTGAGGCGGCGCGGCCGGCCTTTCATGCGCGTCAGTGGGCGACGGAACTCATCGTCTGCGACAACCATTCCACCGATGCCACCGCCGCCGTGGCGCGGGCTGACGGTGCGCAAGTGGTTTTCGAGCCGATCAACCAGATCGCCCGCGCCCGCAACACCGGGGCCGCCGCCGCCACCGGCGACTGGCTGCTGTTCATTGACGCGGATTCGCTGCCCTCGCCGGAACTCTTCGCCGACGTGGCGGACGCCATTGCCAGGGGCGACTGCCTAGCGGGCGGCAGCACCGTCAGCATGGGCGGCGAGGCGACGTGGTTGGTTCGGGGGGGCTGTCGGCTGTGGAACTGGCTAAGCATCTGGCGGCGCTGGCTGGCGGGGTCGTTCATCTTTTGCGAGGCGGAAACTTTCCGCGCTCTTGGTGGCTTCAACCAAGAGTTTTTCGCCTCGGAGGAAATTGATCTCAGCCAAAGGCTGCGCCAGCGGGCGGCGAGGCAGGGGCGGCAGGTGGTGATCTTAGCCGCCCATCCACTGCTGACTTCCGACCGGCGGGCGCGACTCTATACGCTACGGGAGCAACTGGCCTTTGGAGTGCGGGTCATTAGTCGGCTCGGCCGTCCCTTGCGCAGCCGCGAGGCGTGCCGGCAGTGGTATGACGGGCGCCGCTGAAGCGAGCGCCACCGCCGGGCCGGTCTCGGTCTTCAGGCTGATTTCGCCCTTAGAGTGTGTATGAAAACGCCTGGCGTGGTAGGGCGAGGCTCCTACCGAGCTGTCCGGGAGGCTCATTACCGCTGTCGTTGAGGCTCGGCAGAAGCCTCGCCCTACC
>CAINDV010000943.1 GCA_903847485.1 uncultured Verrucomicrobiota bacterium | reverse complement strand
GGCTGGGCTTTGAAACGGCGGCGCTCTGCCGAGACGCCGCTACGGGAACACGGTTCAGCGGAAGCAGGCCGCACGCTAACCGAAGTTATGCACGATCCGCCCCGGTCGTGGCACTTGGCAAGAATAGAGTTAATATGCTTCACTGGGGGGAGTAGGGTTCGGAGATTATCCAAGCTGGTCGCCGTCGCTCGGCCGGCGCGAGTTAGCGGTTATCGTCGGTCAACTCCCGGCGAATCCACATGACATCCACGTAGATGTCTCTTATGGAGTCATTGCGCACCCAAAACTCGATCCACCAGTTTCCGGTCGCAGGGTTTTTCTGCATTGCCGCATCAATCAAATGGTCGCCGGACTTATCTTCATTGAAGTCGCCTCCACAGGTGAACCCGGCGATCGTGGCCGACCAATCGGTCGTCGAGTAATTGGCATCGCTGGGCGTGAAATATACATCATTGGTACCTCCGGTGAGCGGCCCGTACCGCCGAATCTTGATCGGCTTGGCACCAGCGAGGTTGATGGCTTTGTTCGCCGCCAAACTAACTGTCCCCGACAAAGTGGTGGCTGCGGAAACTGTTAAGTTGCTGCCCACGGTCAGGTTACCACCGGAAACCCCGTGTTGGAGGGTGAGGTCAGCATTGGCGATAGTCAGGCTGCCGTTCAGCGTCTGACTGGTCTTGTTGACCGAAAGGAAATCGTTAGTGGTAAGGTTGCTGAACTTCGTGGCGTTGTCGGCGTTGGTAGCCCGCGCCGCCGCATTGGCATCGGTGGCATAACCAGCATTGACGGCATAACTGGCGTTGGTAGCGTCGCCAGCGGTGACGGAATAGGTGGCGTGGTCAGCCAGAGAAGCCTGATAGGCGTGAATGGTGAAGGGCGCGCTGACAAGTTGCTGGCGCTGGCTGATTTCCATCGGCGCAGTTACCGGCCCCGCCGGGTTTTGTGAGACGGTCAGCCCCAGATACCGATCCGCCCCCTCAAACGCCTGGAGCAGGCTGGTGACCTGAGGAGCGCCTGGCGTGGTGACCGAGCTGCCCGCGTCGGTCAACAGCACGTTGAACATGCCGTTCGTCACCACATGCAACGGGAAGTTGCGGCCCCAGATGTAGTTACCATCCCCGGCTTGCGTCGGGTGGTCCCAAATGCGGAACCAGACCTCGTAGTAGCCATTGGTGACCGGGCGTCCTAAGTTGTCGGTAAGTTTGCCCTGATAATTGATCGCCGCTGGGATGCCACTTTGCGCATAGGCCAGGAACGGCGTGGCCAGCAGCATAAGCCCCGCAGCCAGCCAAGTAGCGCGGACATTCCTGTCCGCCCAACCGCCGTCCCCTGCCCAGCAGGCGGACAAGAATGTCCGCGCTCCCGTCAGGCGGGTTGTTTCGGATTTCGGATTTCGGGCTTCCTTCGGATTTCGGGCTTCCTTCGGATTTCGGATTTCGAATTTCGGATTTCTCATGGTGTAATGCCTATTAATGTGTTGATTTGACTAATGCGTTGGAGCGAAAATACGCCCTGCATAACAATCGGTTGGGCGCGCAGCCCAGAGAGTGTCTCCTGGTACACGCCGCTTACCCGGTCTGCGCCGTTATAGGGATTGGCCGCAGCGTTGGTGACGGTGACGAGGGTAAGCGTCAGGTCGCGCACGATAGTCGGCGTCTCCACCGCGTTGGTGTACAGATTGAAGCCCCAATCCTGGTTGTCGTGCATCGGGTGATAGCGATGGAGGAACGGGTTGACAGGGTCGTCAAAACGCACCGTCACCTGCCCAGTCAGCGCGTTGGTGAGGCCGTTGGTAAGCCCGCCAGTCAACACGACCGGTGCCATCGGCGGGAAAGCGGCGGAACTAATCCGGTTCACATCCGTGGCCTCCGCCGGCAGCGTCCGGTCGTCGGCGTAGAGCGCGTAGGTGCCATTAGTGTGCGGGGCGTTATTAAGCGTGGGATCCCACACCAGCACGACCTGCTGGAGGAGCCGCGCCGTGGCGGCGGCATCCACATGCACCAGGAGGCGGAAGGACATTGGGGCCGGGGTACTAAGCAGGTTAGTGCCGGTGTAAGCGGGGGCGTTGACTTGGTTGACGACGACTTGCCCCACCCACAGCCCCTCGTTGTCGGCGTGCGGCTCCAAGGTGCTGCTTACCATCGCGGAATTCTTTTGCGCCACGACCGGCACACGAATCAGTAGTGACTGGCCAGCGTCGGTGACTTCGAGGATACTCTGGTAGGTCGCGCCGTTGGTGCCGTGCGGGGTGTAGGCGGCGAAGTCGCTGCGCCGCACGCCGAGCCGCAAGACCCACTCCTCGCCAGGTGCCAGCGTGCGCGACAGGCCGGCGGTCGGGAAGTTACCCCAGACCCACTGGTTACTAGAGTTCTTAGTCAGATAGGATAGCGGCACCGTCCCGGCCAGCTCCGGGAAATCGCCGGTCGTCGGGGAACTTTCCGACAGTCGCTGTCGCAACCACACGGTCTGTGGGCCGTTAGTCAGCGTGTTCTTGATGCTTAGATCCTGCCGCACCAGCAACGAACCGAAATCCAGGGCGCTCGCGCCCTCCGGCGTCACCTGTAACGGCGACTGATAACCCGGCGCACGGGCGCAACCAATCCAGTAGGCCGCCCCCGGCTGCATCTTATCCCGCGCCGGCTGAACAATCCGCACGCCCCGGCCCTGACTGTCCAGGCGATATAACTCGTTGGCATAGCTGCGCGTGGTATCTACTTCGGGGGTAAAGCGGAAGAAGTCGGTGAAGCTGGGCGGGCTGTTGGAGTGAACCGGGAAGCCGACTAAGTTCAGCCCGTGCGGAAACCAATTGAGCCTTGGCAGGAGCACCCGCCCCTTGATCGGCAGGATGAAGGGCGCGGCATTACTCGCGACTCTTATCAAGTAAGCCTGGCCGCCTTGTAGCTCCGACAACCGGCTGAGGAATGAACGCGGGTCGGACGGCGGCAGCCACACCAGCCAGTCAGGGGCTTCCGGCAGTAACGTCGCCGGATCCACGGTGAACTGAATGGTGGAGAAGCGGCGATCCCATTTCCACACGCTTTGGACTGGCAGGTTATTAAAGACCTCCGCGCACCCCGACGGTTCGGGCTGGCCTTCGAGATAGACCGCGTTCCAGCCGGGGACCAACGTGATTCGCTGCGTCAGCCACTGCGCCCGGCATAGCCCCGGCGCAAGCACAAGATACAACGCTACGGAACAGGCGACTAAGACAGCTCTAGCTTTCATGGACTGATGTGACTGTGTGGGTCTAGTCATGCGACGAGGGTATAATATGCTCAGAGAATTGAGAGGTCAAGGAATTCTTTAGCCCTCGCGCAAAAAACTTTTCTCCAACCTCCGAAGTAGGCGGGCGGCGGACAATAGTGGGACAGGCATCTTGCCTGCCCAGTTGAGCGTTCAGCAACGCGGAAGTCTCTTTCCGAGAGGTGGACTGCCAACTGACCGGCCGGAAGCCGGTCCCACTACGCGAAACCATTTCCGCTTCGGAGTCTGGGTTTAAGTTCACGGCGGCAGGTTTCAGTCGCCGTTGATGGAGTAGGTCTGGAAGAAAATCTTTATGTCCTTGATGCCATTGCCGTCGCGGTTGCCGTTGACCACCGCGCCGCCAACAAAACGCTCGATCCCTTCCACCGGGTCCGCCAGCAGCGTGCTGCCGGGGATAATCAGCAGCCAACGGGTGTTCCAGACTGACCGGCCTACTAACCGGCTGTTGTTACAGGTCTGGCTTTCGTCGAACTGGCCGTTGTCATGGTAGGCGCGCAGCGAGGCATAGCGGCGGATTTGCGCCAGCGGCTCGCGCAACGAGTTCATTACCGGAATCCAGTCCGGGTTGTCCACGTCCGCACCGCCGACGTTGTAAGGCAGCGGGATGGCCTGGTCAAACACCGTCCAAGAGCGCGTCTCGATGGTGTTGCGGGTGGGGGAGCGCATCACGTCTTCGCCGACCGGGATGAGATAGACGCGCGGTTCGTTACCCAGGCCGCCGCCGGTGCTGTTAGTGTTGAAGGCGGTGTTGTAGCCGGTGAACCAGATGCCGGCAGAGCGAATCTTCGTGGCCGCGTGGCTGGCGTCATAGGCATTGTCTCCGCCCGCCAAGTCCTGGCCGAAGTAGTTCTTCCGGGCGACGACGAACGTGGAGAAGGGGATGACCAGCGCCGGCTCGACGTTGGTGGTGTCAATGAACGGCCGACAGTAGCGGATGAACTCCGGCACCTCATGCAGATTGGCGACCTTGCATTTCTCCAGCGCCAGCGCCCAGGTGTCGTCGCTGCTGGACGAAGGCGAGATGCGATACAGTTCGGAACGTAGGGAGAAGCGACTCGTCTCGGTGTCTGGGTTGTTGAAACCGTAGCGGCCCTTAACTACGTCCCAGTCGCCCTTCATGCGGGCGAGAATGTCCGCCAGGCCCGGCTCGCCGCTGGTGCCGCCGACCATCGGCGTGCCGAGCCAGACATAGAACCGCCCCGGCAGCCGGGCGCGGACGACATCGGCGAGGAACTTACTGCCGGGCGTCTGCGTAGTGTCGGAACTAAGCAGCCCGGTTTCATAGTCATAAGCCTTGGCGGCGAGATAAGTGTAGCGGGCGGCTAAGTCGAAGGCGGTCTGGTAACGGCGCAAGGCGTCGTTGCGGAAAATGCGGAAACTTAGGTCGGCATAACGCTCCATCTGTATCCGCTGGGCAGCGCGGGCGCGGACCTGGCCGCGCTCGAAGATCAGCCGCTCGCCCTCGGCCAAGAGCTTGTTGATGCGCTCCTGGCTTTGCGTCAAAGCTTCGACTTGGGCGAACAACTCGGCCTGTTTGACGTATTGCTCCTTGAGTTTGACCAGCGTGTCCTCAGTGCCCCAGCGCAGGAGGGATTGGTATTCGTTGCCCTTGAGCAGCTTCTCCAAGTCGGCTTCCCGAAGCGCCTGCGCCATTTCGTTAACCCCGACGGCCGCCTCATACCCACCAGCGACCAGGCTCTCACACCATTCCGTAGCAATGGCCGGTATTTTCGTGAGGGAACGCAAGTCGCTAGTAGCAAGTAGAATGGGTAAGGGTCCTACGTCGCCCTCGGTAGTGAGCATGGGGATGCTGTTCGCTATCATTAGGTTGACCTTCTCGGTGTGCGAAGCCATGATTTCGATCAGCATTTTCGTCACTTTGAGGCCCTCCACCACCGAAGTCGTAACCTTTTTCGCAGTCACGACCGCTTCATGCTCATCCCATTCCTTGATATAGCGCGTGTAATCCGCCTGCCGATGTTCGAGGTCCGTCTCCAGCTCGGCGAGGGTCTTGTTGTATTCCGCTATCTTGCCGTCGAGCGAATACCAGGACTGGACGAAGTCAGAGAGTGCCAGTTGGAGTTCGCCTTGGGCAGTCCGGTGGCCGGTCCAAGTAGGCGGTTTCACCTTCAAGCCGTTATCCGCCATATAGACCGTAACAGTGCCTACGGAGTTCGAGGTTATCGTTCCACTTATGTTCTTATAGTCACTGTAGTCTTTCTTCGTCCAATCTTGGTTCACGACGAAGTCGAGGTTGTACACCTGCTGCGTCATGACCTGGCCGGTGGGCGCGGTCCCCAGGAGGTTCTCCAAGTCGAGAATCTGCCAGTTGATCAGGTCTGGCCCCGCGTAGCCTTGGGGATAAGTCTTACCGGGTCCGATGTCATCCGGGTACGGGTAGCCGTAAAGACCGAGGAGGCGGTTATGGTAATCAATCTCGTTCAGGGCGAGCGACTCTTCGAGATTAGCGGCTGAGTCTGACTGCTCGCGGAGTTGGAGCGTGGCGCCGCGGGCGTGGTCAAAGGCGACACAGGAGTTGTAGAGTGCCTGAAGCGCGCGGTCATAAATCTGCTCGAAGTGGGTCTTGCCTTGGTCAATCGCCGTCGGATCAATGTCGAACGGCACGACGTTGCGGGCCAGGCCGAGCGGATTCAGGCCGGTGTCAGCGCTGTCCACCTGGCTCTGGATTTCCGTGAAAGTCTTGGCGATCTCGTCCAACTCCGGCGTGGAGGCGCGGTCAATCTTCTGGATGCCTTCCGGCGGTTGGTCCGCGCCGCCAACCTGGGTCATGTTGGTGAGGCTGTCCCACATCAGGGAGTTGGCCACGGCCCAATCGTAGTAAGCGGCCTGGCCGGCGCGGCTGGCCCATTCGCCGATGCCCCAAGCGCGGTTGGTGTCGCTATCGTGGTAGCCGGGCCAGCGGCCGGTCGGGTCTTCGGAGTAACACTGCCGGAAGGTCTGTTTCACGATCTCAGCCCCGGTGCGGGCGCGGGCGGCGGCGGTCTCGGCGAACTTTTGCTCATCCAGGTAATCGGTGCTGACGGCGGCGTTGCCGATGAGTGTGGCTTCCGCTTCGGTGTGCCAGGCGAAGTTAGTATAGGAGAGCAGGTCGTAGTAACCGCTAATGGCACTCAGGTAGTGACCCCAGGCGTCGCCGTGCCCTTGCGGGTAAAGGCGCTTGGCATCCTCGGCGGTGATCAGGCCCACCGTATTAGTGGGTGTGCCACGAAGGTTATAGTTATAGGCGTAGGCTGCCTCGCCGCCGTTGATGCCGGCGGTGAAGTTCCAGATCAGGCGGTTGTAAATGGGGGAAGTGTGGACGGATGGTTCAAGCGTGTCGTCCCGGCCGCGCAGCAGGGCCAACTCTTCTTCCAGCAGGTTAGGCACCTGGTTCATAAACGGGAAAATGGAGGTGGCGTCAGCACCGTGTTGGTCCTCCGCCAGCGAGCGCGGGAAAGCGACGGTGGGATCTTGCGCGTCGGCGTAAGCCTCGTTGCCGAGCAGCGCGTAGAGGTCATTCAACCGGCTGGCGGCAAAGAGCAAAGTCTGGTTCACGCCGGGGTCACTCAGACCAGCCAGGAGGCTGAACTCTTTGGCGCGGTTGAAGATAGTCTGGTAAGTGGCGATCAACCCAGCGCTGCTGGCGGCGCCGAGGTTGAGCGCGACGTCACCTTCATACGGCCCGCCGGCCTGGCTGACCATCGTCACGCGAGTATCCACCGCGTTGGCGACCATGTCGTGGTAGGCTTGCTCGAAGGGATTGATGCCGGTCATGGCGCGCTTGACCCAGCCGGGGGCTAGGTTGTAAGTCCAATCGCTCCAGTCAGCGCCGGTCGGGCCATTGGTGTTAGTCGGCCGATAACGTACGGCGAAGTAATGGTCCGACAGCGTGAAGGGACTAGCGCCGGCTATGGTAACTTCGTTGGTGCCGGGCGTGGGGTCGTTACCATACACCATCCAAGTGCCGAAGTTAGTGTTAGGAATCAAGCCGCCGGATGGCTCGACCCAGCGCCACTGGTATTCGGTTTCCTCGACCTGTCCGGCGAAGTCGGCGCTGTAGCGTAATGACAGTTGCTCGGCCAGCACGTCGTCCGGTTGGAGCACCTCTAAGTCACCGCTGTAAAGCTCCGGCATCACCTTGATCAGACTCAGGCTGACGGGTAGCGAGGGCGGGACTTGCTGGGCGTTAGTGCTGTTGTTGAAGACCAGCGTGACATAGCCGACGCCGTTGGTGAGCCGGGCACCCAGGGCCGCCTGAACGTACGGTGTGTTCGGAGAGATAAGGTGTAAGTTGCCGGGCAGGGCTTGCACGGCGATGGCCCACTTGTTACTCAGGTCCGTGGTAATGCCGCTGGCGGTATCATTGGCCATCGCTTTCTCGAAATTCTCCAGCAGATTGAGCAGTAGATAGCCGCTGCCGGTAAGGGTGGAAACTAACTGGCCCTCGAGCACGAGCTGGCCATTTGTGCCCCGGTCAGGGTCGAAGAAGAGCCGGGGGTAAAGCGACGGCGGCAGCTTGGGGAAGCGGATGAGCGGGCTGGTTAGGTCCTGGCGGGCGTGGTCGCTCGGAAGCAGGGCGTTAATGACCGCGCGATCTAGGTCCACCTCCTGGTCGGCCACCGGATCAAACAGAACCACGCTAGGGCCGTTCGCCTGCCGGGACGACTGGTCGTATTGTACGTCCACGCTGAGTTGATTCCATACGTCCGGCAGGCCACGCGTGGCGGTGGTGAGTGTCTGCCCGAGCTGCAGTTGCGGCAGGTTATCCGGCCAAGAGATGTGGTAGGTCACGGCAACGGGCACGCCGGAGGTGCCGGGAGTGGAGGAAGGTGTAGGCAGCCAGGGCACTTCTTGCCCGATGGCTGGTTGGGCGCTGGCCGCCACGCCCGGGAAGTAGAACGTCGGTTGCATCTGGTAGTAGAAGTGCATGATGGCGTCAGCCTCGCTGCCATCGTCACCTGCTGAGACCGCCCACCAGCCAAGCTTGCGGTCCTGCCACGCCGGCGGCTTGGTGTCGCTGGAGTTCTTAGTGCAAAGCGGCATTGCGCCCAAGGGCATAAGCGGCAGAATGGGGAGGCCGGCGTTAAGGTCGCGCTCGAAGCGGTATTCCAGGTTGGTGGTGACGACACTGAAGACTTGCATCGCCGGCTGGCCAGTGTCGGCGTCGAGATAGTCCACCAGCACAAACGGGGCGGAGGAGTTGGACGTGTTCAGGTCGTTGCGGAGCGCGTAGGCCACGCCGCCCAGTATCAAGGCGTGCTCCTCGTTGGGATTATAGCCGTCCTGAGTCGGATCGTTCTGGGAGTAGATGTAAGCCGTCGCGTCCAGTTGGCCGTCAAACGGGAGGGCTGGGGGCTGTTGATCGCCACTGCTGCCCAAACCGCTGGCGATAACGATCTGCGGGGCATTCGTCGGCCATTCGGAGAGATAGCGCACCACCCGCGATGGGTAATACACCGCCGGCATATCTGGCTGTTGGCTCTGGTTGGCCCACCAGACTTCCAACTGGCCGGTATTCACGGCATAGACGTGAGACACCGCGCCGGGCGCGGCTTCCGTAGGGTAGTTATAGAAGTCGGCGTTGTAGTGGTCGCCCTCGGGGACGTGGACGAAGCCGGGGAACGCCACGGAGTCGCCCGTGGGAATGACTTGCCCCCAACACCACGAGGCGCTGACCACCGTGCCGTCTATGTCACCGGCCGAGTTATTAGCCACCGCGCCCTGGCCTTCGTCAAAGGAGAAGTTGGCGATCAAGCTGGACGCCGTGTCCGGCCAGACAGCGAAGCGGTTGCTGGAAATCTGATCAGCGGTGAGGGCGGTGTTCCAGACGCGTACCTCGTCCAGCTTGCCATGAAAGAAATCGCTGATGCTGGCGGCGTGCGAAGAGGCGGCGGCCATCACTGCCTGATACGCCCCGCCGGAGTTAAGGTTGAGCCGGACGAAGTTAGTGGCTTCCCAGACATAGTTGTCCAGATACAGCCGCAAGGTGCCGTTGGTGTCGCTGCCGCCGGTGAGAGTCACGGTAAGTTGTTGCCAGTGATTGGCTTGGACTGGCGCATTCGTCGTCGCCGTCCTCACCCAGTAACCGGGAACGGTCCGGTTCCACACCGCAACCGATAACTGGCCATTGGCCGTCAAACCAACTTGAAAGGTGATCAAAGGATCACCTTCGGAATAGAGCGTGCCGTTGGTGATCAGCGACGGGTTAAACCAGAACGAAAGCGACCAATCACTGAGTTGGTTCAAGAAACTCTCCGCGGCGATGACGTAGTCATTGGTGCCGTCAAATTGCAAGGCGTGAGCCTCCGGATCGCCCGGCAAGATTTCCTGGCCAATGGTCCAGGGCTTCGGCTCGAGGTCAAAATAGAGTTCGTTGGTGTGGCTGACGGTTTGCACCACCTCGAACCATATGTTGTCGGAGGTAGTGTGCTGCAACAGACAAGTGCCCGGCTGGGTGGTGCTGAGCAAACGACCGCTGGCGGAGAGGTTGGCGTGCAGCGGCGGATCCATGTCTTTCATCAGCGCGGTGGATAGCTCCGTGGGAAACAGTGTCGGGGCCGTGTCCGCCGGCGAGTCACCCAAGACACGTAACTGCGGGTGCTGGGGCCAGTCACAGTAATACCAGTCCACTTCGTAGGGCCAGGTCACCCCCATGCGGCCCTTGTGCTGCCAGTAGATTTCCAACGACCACGGCGCGTCCCAGGTGCGCTTGATGGCAAAGGCCCAGTTGTTCTTCGGCCCGGCTTGGGCGTACACATGGACCGTGTCGCTCAGACCATGCGTCACGTTGGGCAGGATGCCATTGATGCCATCCACGTTGGCCCAGTAAGTGTCCACCGGTAGGAGCCGCGCCCCCACGTCCGCGTCCACGAGTTGCACCAGCGGTTCCAGCACTTGGACGATTTCTAGGCCGTCGGGCTGGACCTGCTGGCGGTAGCTGCCTTCCTTGTAGTATTCGATCAGGAACATGCCGGAGACGCCCTTGGCGTGGAGTTGCTTATCGGCGTCGAGCCACACCCCGGCGAGGACGTTGGTCGTTGTGGTGACGAAGCCGCCGTTGGTGGTGGTGGTGACATCATAGACCGGCGATGGCACCTCAGAGTTGTAATGAATCACCGGGAAAAAGCCCTGAAGACTGACCACGGGCGCGTCGTAGGGCGACTCCGTCCAGAACAGCCGCGCCGGGCGGTTGGCGGGAACCGCGCTGACGTTAAGCACCTGCCGGTTGGTCGTCCCGGTTAGGGTAAGCCACTCAATGACGATGTTATTGGGCTGAGCAGCGATGATCTGGTGCGTGGACGGCACCCAGAAGGCACCGCCGTCGGGGGATTGATAATAGGCGGCGGCGTTGTTGCCATAACTCACGGCCACGAAATTGGCGGGCGGCTGGTTAGTATCGGTGCCGGGCGGCGGCGTGATCGGGCTGCCCAGGGAGACATCGGGCCGGATGCCTTCGACCGGCTGACCGAAGGCACACTGCGCCAGACCGTAGCTACCGCCCTTGGGGAGGGTATTGGTGGAGTTACCCAACACACTGCCACCGTACAAGGCTGTCGAAGCGTTTGTGCCAAAGTAATTAGTGAAGGGTCCGCCCGCCGGGCTGGGATTGAACCAGCGATTCCGGTAAGTGGTGTCGAGATTGTAATCGCCGGCGCGGGTGGCCGGAGAGAGTAAGCAAGCCAGCGCCAGGGCGAGCGCGGCAAGTCGAAAGTCCGAAAAGGCGGCTGGTAGCGTAGGACAGGCGTCGCGCCTGTCTCCATCTTCAATCCCATCCCTCACCAAACGGTGAACGCTCCAAACCGGGCGGAGGCTTTTTACCCAACGCTTGTTGCTTGATGTCAGAGACAGGCGCGACGCCTGTCCTACGGCACACGCCGGGTCGTGACACTCGAGGCCTCCCGCCGGGAGAATTTCGGACTTCTGATTTGTGATTTCTGATTTCATTTGGATTTCGGGCTTAGGATTTCGGCTTTCCCGCTGGCACCCTTGCGCCTCATTGCACCCGCATGATGTAGGCCAGTGCGTAGTACGGCGGGCGGATGTCAAACGCTGTGCCCGAGCCGGTGGAATCGGTGGTCCGGGTCGTGGAGGTACTGACGCCTGTGTAGTCATTAGGGGAAGCGTCGCCTCCGTCCTTCCAGGTGTCCCTATTTTGACCGAAGTAAAAATCAGTGTAGGTGTGGTTGTGTGCGGGCAGGTTAGGAACCGACAAGGTGACGTTCTGGGATCCGCCGGTGGCCTGAACGGGTAAGTTTCCCGCTCCGACAATGAAGCGGTCCCGGAGGTCCGGGGTGGTTTGGTTGTTCACGCTCTGGCCGTTGCAGAGCGCCCAACCGGACGGGATATTGGCAATGGCCCCTGACCACATGATGATGCCGCCCAGCGGGATCGTGCCGTTTCCGGAGAAAGCCGGAGCCGTTACCGTGCCGCTGGCAGTCACCCCGCCGTCGGCCCACAGGTGAATCTTGCGGTTGCCAGCAGTGGTGCCGGCGCCGACGATGTCCAGTGAGTCGGACGAAAACGTGTTGTAGCCGATCTTGCCCGCGTTTGACTCTTTGCCCGCGATGCCTTGACCAAACTCGATTACTTGCGTTCCCAGAATGCCAATGTTGCCGCCATTGTTGCTCGTGCCCTGCAGGTTGGCCGCCGTCGTGGCGTTCTGCGCTTGCATCGCATAGGGGGCGCTGACCAACTGCTGGCGCGGGCTGATCTCGACCGGCGTCGCAATCGCACCTTGCGGGTTAGCTGTGATGGTCAGGCCCAGGTAACGACTCGGTCCCGCGAACGCCGAGAGTAAGTTGGCGACTGCCGGCGTGCTGGGCGTCGTCACCAAGCCGCCGTCGTCGTTCAACAGGATATTGAACAAGCCGCCCACCGCGACGTAGAGCGGATAGGAGCGGCCCCAGATGTAATCGCC
>CAINDV010000942.1 GCA_903847485.1 uncultured Verrucomicrobiota bacterium | reverse complement strand
GTGCGGCAGGTGCGCTATCCGTTTCTGCCGAGCCATCCGCAATACGAACTCGCCCGGCGCCAGATGGCCGGCGGCTCCGGGCTGTTCACCGCCGAGCTGGATTGTCCTGCCGAAACGGCGCTGGCCTTTGCTCGTCGGCTCAAGCTCTTCACGCTTGCCGAAAGCCTCGGCGGCGTGGAAAGCCTGATCTGCCATCCGCCGACAATGACCCACGCCGCCGTGCCCGCCGAAGTGCGGAGGAAGGTGGGCATCGGCGACGGTCTGCTGCGCTTCTCTGTGGGCATCGAGGACGTGGCGGATTTGCAGGAGGACATTGATGCCGCTTTGAAGGAGGTGTTCGCGTGAAATTCCATGATTTGTTCGAGAAACCGGTGTGGCAAGGCGAAGAACTTGGCCGCGCCATTCCGCCCTCGCCACACGCCATCTCGGTCGCCCTGCCTCGCTGGCAGGACGTCGTCGGCTACGAGGAAAAACAGCCCGCCGTGATGGACCGCTTGGAGTCGGGCTATCCGCGCTTCGTCATCCACCGGATCGTGAAAGAAGTCGCCGACGCGCTGGCGGGCGGCCGGCCGTGTCTGCCGTTCCCGTCGCGGCGCGCGGCGGAAATGGCGGCGGATTTCGCCCGGCGCACTTCCGGCGCGGAAATGGAAATCGTGACGCGCGACGGCCTATGCGGCGTGGCCACGACGGAACCCGGCTTCGCGGCGCTGAAGAATTTCTGGCAGCATACCGGCCTCATCGTCAGCACGCGGCAGGCGGAGGCTTTTCTCGCGGGTCGCGCCGAGGATGGCGACGCTCCGCTCGTGCGCGCTTCGCTGCGCCGGCAACTGGCCAGCTTCTACCACTGCGCCGAGGCGGATGTCTTCCTTACGCCCACCGGCATGGCCGCGCAGTTCGCCGCGCTCCGCGCCGTCATGGAGCGCCGGCCCGGCCGGCCCACGGCGCAACTCGGCTTCCCTTACCTCGACACTCTCAAGCTTCAGGAAAAATTCGGCGTCGGCGCGACGCTGTTGCATGACTTGGCGAAGCTTCCCGAAGAACTCCGCGCCTTGCTCAAGCACCAGCCGTTGGCGGCCTGCTTCTGCGAAATTCCCGGCAACCCCTTGCTCGGCTCCGCCGACGTGCGCCGCCTCAGCCCGCTGCTGCGCGAACACCGCGTGCCGCTCGTGGCCGACGACGTCGTTTCCACGCCCGTCAACGTGGACTTGACCCGCTACGCCGATCTCACTGCCACCAGCCTCACGAAATTCATCGCCGGCAGCGGCGACGTTATGGGCGGCGCGCTGATCTGCAATCCGCGTTCGCCGCACCACGCCGGCCTGCGCGCCATCGTCCGCGCCCAGCACGAGGAATTGCTCTGGGGCGCCGACGCCACGGTGCTGGACACGCAGGCGAGCACCTTCCCGCACCGGATGCGGCGGCACAATGCCAACGGACTCTTCATCGCTGAGCGCCTGCGCCAGCACCCGGCGGTGGAGCGGGTGTGGTATCCGAAGTGGGAAAACCGGGAAGCCTACGAAGCCGTGCGTCGGGCTACCGGCGGCTGGGGCGCGCTCATCACTTTCCTGCCTAAGAACGCCGCCACCACCGCGCCGCTCATCTACGACCGGATGGTCGTGTGCAAAGGGCCGAGCCTGGGCACCACGTTCACGCTGGCGTGCCCCTTCACGCTGCTGGCGCACTACACGGAACTGGACTGGGCCGAGTCGTGTGGCGTCTCGCGGTATTTGATCCGCCTCTCTGTCGGCTTGGAGGAACCCGAAGAATTGTGGCGGCGGCTGGCTCAGGCGCTGAATCATTAAACCCGAATTCCGAATTCCGAATTCCAAATGACGAATGACCAATGAATGACGAATCCCAAACCTCCTGTAACCCATCCGGTCACTTCTGGAGATTTTCCTGCGACACGTCGAAAGTACGCGTACAGAGAAATAGCGCGGCCTGTTTCCAGACCCGAAAAAACTTTCCGCAACCCAGTGGGACTGCGGGCTATGTCGAGACCAGTTCCAGCGCCGGAGCGGTGGAACGGGAAAAGGTGTCCGCGCCGAGTTCGCCCAGGGCGTGCGGCATGGCGGCGCGAGTCTTGGCCCCGAGTTTCAAATCCACCGAAAGGACGCTCTCCTTCATGGCCCGCCGGATGTCCGCCGCGTCCGGCTCGCTGCGCCCGGCCTTCTTGGCCATCCAACTGGCGAGCTCCGCGATGGCCTTGATGGCCTGCAAGGCCGTCCGGCTTACGGCTAAGTTCTGATCGAGCGTGAGCCGGAGGTAGGATTCGTCCAATCTCCAGCGCTTTGTTCCTGAAGCGCGAACCTTTCGTCTGCGCTCGGGTTGACCGATCGAGCTAAATAACCCTAAAGTTTTTTTGGGGCACGCCGACACAGTGGAACCATGATGAATCGTTCGCGGCCATGAAAGGCACGATTACCGTCAGCCCGGTCACGCGCATCGAAGGCCATCTAGGGGTGAAGGTCGAAACGGACGGCACCCGCGTGACCAGTGCCCAGGTGGTGGGAGAGATGTTTCGCGGCTTCGAGCAAATCCTTCGGGGCCGCGACCCGCTCGACGCTCAGCAGATCACCCAGCGTATCTGCGGCGTCTGTCCGGTGGAACACGGCATCGCCTCGATTACCGCGCAGGATGCCGCCTACGGCGTCGTTCCGCCTGACAACGGCCGCATTGTCCGCAATCTCATCCAAGCGGCCAATTTCGTCACTTCACACCTCACTCATTTCTATCTGCTGGCTGGGCTGGACTTTGTTGACCTCGCCCAAGTGACCACTTACACGGGCCGCGACCCGGCCCTCGTAGGACTGCGCGACTGGGCGAAGTCTCAACTGGCATCGGCGACGGTGAACCCCGTGGGGCCGTTCCTCCCGCAGTTTCCGGCGCAGCTCAT
The DNA here is from genome assembly GCA_903847485.1 of uncultured Verrucomicrobiota bacterium. Taxonomy (GTDB): domain Bacteria; phylum Verrucomicrobiota; class Verrucomicrobiia; order Limisphaerales; family JAJXZI01; genus CAINDV01. The sequence continues at coordinate 4,189 of CAINDV010000942.1, read as the reverse complement.
TAGTGACCCGGCGCTGAATATCGGCGTGATCAAGCATTACCTCGACGCCCTCGAAATGCGTCAGGTGGGCCATAAGCTCGCGGCGGTGTTCGCCGGCAAAATGCCGCACGCCGCCACCCTCGTGCCCGGCGGGGTAACCGAGCAGGTCACTGCCATCAAGATCGTCCAGTATCGCGCGCTACTCGGCCGGCTGCGCACTTTCGTGACTGAATCCTATCTGCCCGATGTCGCCGCCGTGGCCGCGGGGTTTCCCGACTACTTTGGCCTCGGGCGCGGTTGCGGAAATTTTCTCGCCTACGGAGTCTTCCCCGAATCGTCTGGGAGCGGCGGGCGTTTTCTGCCGGCTGGCGCGATCATCGGGGACCGGCTGCAAGCGGTCAACGTGGAGGCTATCACTGAAGACGTGCGTTACTCGTGGTATTCCTCCGCCTCAGGCCGGAAACCGGCGCAGGGCGAGACAACTCCCGATCCGAATAAAGCCGGCGCCTACTCTTGGTTGAAGGCTCCGCGCTACGATGGACAAGTGGTGGAGGTCGGTCCGCTGGCCCGCCTGCTGGTGGCCTACCGCGATGGCAGTCGGCCGGCAGTAAAGACTGCGGTGGACGATTTGCTCAAGGCTATTGGACGCGAGCCGAAGGATTTGGTTTCCATGATGGGCCGCCATGCAGCACGGGCGCTGGAGGCACGGCTGCTGGTGGATCGTTGCACCGAGTGGGTGGAGCAACTCGTGCCGGACCAACCGGCCTGCGCCGATTTCACGATTCCCGACTCCGGCCAAGGCGTCGGACTTACCGAGGCGGCGCGCGGCGCACTCGGCCATTGGATCGAAATCCGCAGCCGCAAGATCTCCAATTACCAGTGCGTGGTGCCCACCACTTGGAACTGTTCGCCGCGCGACGACCGCGACCGCCCCGGCGCGATGGAAACCGCACTCATCGGCACCCCCGTGGCCGACCCGAAACAACCCATCGAGGTGGCGCGCGTGATCCGCTCGTTCGACCCGTGCCTGGCCTGCGCCGTGCATTGAATCCACCAACCACTCACCCTCATGGATACGATGGACCGCCGTTACTTTTTAAGCCTTAGTGTCCGCCTCACGGCGCTGATGGGTCTCGGCGCAAAGGCGATTCCCGCGATGGCGGAGTCGCTTGCGCAACTCGCCCAGGGTAACGCGCCGGCGCTGTGGCTTCAGGGGCAAAGCTGCTCCGGTTGCTCGATCTCACTGCTCAACAGTGAACCGCTCGGCCCGGCGCAACTGCTCACACAGTATCTCTCGCTCGCCTTCCATCAGACACTCTCCGGTGCCACCGGCGAAATGGCCGTGCAGGTGGTGGATCGCGCCATCGCGAAAGGCGGTTACTTCCTAATCGTCGAGGGGGCCGTGCCGGCGGCCATGCCCACGGCCTGCCGTTTCGGCGAAGAAACCTTTTCCGCCCAACTTGGCCGCGCCGCGCGGCAGGCCAAAGCCATCTTATGCGTCGGCTCGTGCGCCACCTCGGGCGGAATTCCCGCCGCGCAGAACAACCCGACCGGGGCCATCGGCGTCCCCGCGTTTCTCGCGCAGCAGAGTATCGGCACGCCGCGCATCAGCATTCCTGGTTGCCCGGCGCACCCGGACTGGATCGTGGGCACCCTCGCCCATGTGCTCAAGTTCGGCCTGCCGCCGCTGGATGAACTGGGCCAGCCGAAAGCCTTCTTTGCCCGCAGTATCCACGAGCAGTGTCCGCGGTTTACCGATTACGAGCGGGAGAACTTTGCCCGCACTTTCGGGGCCGAAGGTTGTCTGTTCAAACTCGGCTGCGCCGGCCCGATCACCAAAGCCGACTGCACGCTGCGCCAATGGAACGGCGGCACGAACGATTGCATCCGCGCCGGCGCTCCCTGCATCGGCTGCGCGCGCGCCGCTTTCGCCGCCCGGGCCGACTTCCCTTTCCACCTTAAGAACAGCCCGGCCAAGAGTGAGGCACGACCATGAAACTGCACACCAAACTAACTCTCTCGCTGTTGGGCGGCCTGCTGTTGATCATCTTCGTTTCGCAGTGGTTCCAACAGTCGCGCAACGCCGCCTTGTTGCATGCGCTCGGCAAGGACAACGTCGCGCAGCTCGCCGACCGGGAGGCGAAGAACGCCGAGAATGTTTTCCTCTCCGTCGAATTCGCCGTCAGTGGTTCGCTCCAACGCGGCGAGATGGCGAAGTTCGAGAAGCTCCTCGCCGCCCAGCGGCAGATCAAGGGGCTGATCGAGTTTTCGCTCTTCAACAAAGAAGGCACCGTCGGTTACTCCTCCAGCGCCGCTTTCGTCGGCGGGCGCCTGCCGCCGGAACTCAAGACGCAGTTACTGGCCGATCCCAAGCGCGTCGTGCGCCGCACGGCCGATACGTTTGAAATTTATCAGCCGCAGGTCGTTGCCGGCGAGTGCATCCGTTGCCACACCGGCTGGAAGGAAGGTAGTATCGCCGGAGTTACTGGGTTCCGCTTTTCCAACGAAGCTCTCAAACAGTCGGAGCAGCACTGGGCTAAGTCCGCCGCCAGCTTACTCCGGGAGAACCGGTGGTTGAGCCTGGGGACCGCTGTAGTCATCGTTGTGGTGTTCATTGCGCTGGCCTTCTGGCTGGTCCGGCGCCTCGTTAGCCGGCCACTGGAGCAGGTGATGGCCGAACTCAACGCCGCCTCGGAGGAGGTGCATTCCGCCTCGACCCAACTGCTCGGTTCCAGTCACTCCCTCGCCGACGGCGCCAGCGAACAGGCGGCCTCGCTGGAGGAGACGAGTTCCTCGTTGGAAGAGATGGCCAGCATGACTAAGCGCAACGCCGAGACCGCCGGCAAGGTGAAGAAGTTAGGCCGCGAAGCGCATCAGGCCGGTGACTTAGGCGTGCAAGATATGACCGCCATGGCGGCGGCTATGGATGACATTAAATGTTCCAGCCATGACATCGCCAAGATCATCAAGACCATTGACGAGATCGCCTTCCAAACCAACATCCTGGCGTTGAACGCAGCGGTCGAGGCGGCGCGGGCCGGTGAGGCGGGCGCGGGGTTTGCAGTGGTGGCCGATGAAGTGCGGCGCCTGGCACAGCGCTGCGCCCAAGCGGCGAAGGAGACCGCTGGTAAGATCGAAGACGCCGTGCATAAGAGTGCCAAGGGTGCGGACATTAGTGCCAAGGTGGCCAAGAGTTTGCAAGAGATCGTCGGCAAAGCCCGGCAGGTGGATGAGTTGGCCGGCGAAGTAGCGGCCGCTTCCCAAGAGCAAAGCCAGGGCATTGTGCAGGTTAACACCGCCGTCACCGAGATGGACAAGGTGACTCAATCCAATGCCGCCAGCGCCGAAGAAAGCGCCAGCGCCGCCGAGGAAATGACCGCCCAGGCCGAGGCGCTGAAGGAAGCCGTGGCGGAACTGTTGTGCTTGGTGAACGGCCATAAGACCTATCAAGGACCGACGGTGAAGCCCACTGCGGCCCCGCCCGGCCAGCACGCCGCGGTGAGTTCCACGATACGGGCGAAAGCCACGCCGCACGCTCTCTTAGCGCCCTTCCAAGCGGCCAAGCTCGCCCCGGCGCTGGCTGCTACCGGTGGCCGCAACGACGGCGGCATCCCGACGGAAGGTGACTGCCAAGACTTTTAACATGATTACCTGGAATACATCTCTCGAAACCGGCAACGCCGTGGTTGACCGCGACCACCAAGCTCTGATTAACCAGATCAACGCGCTGGAGGACGCCCTCAAGATGGATGCTACCAGGGAGGAACTCGGTCCCATGATCGTATTCCTGAACCAATATGCCCGAGAACACTTCGTCCGCGAGGAAGGCATCATGCGGACGGTCCAATGCCCGGCCTCCGGCCAGAATTGCACCGCCCATCGAGCCTTGATCGGGAAACTCAATACCTGGGTGGCCCGACTGAAAGCCGGAGGGGCTACGACCTCGTTGGGGGTTGACGTCTATCGCGAAATGGGAGACTGGCTCCAGGAACACATTGTCAAGGTGGATTGCCAGTTGCGCACCTGCCAACCGGGCTAAGTTCAAATTGCATGTGCGCTGGAGTTAGGATTCGTCCTACCTCCGGCGTTTGGCTTTAGCCGAGGAGGTTTAGAGCGTGTATGAAAACGCCTGGCGTGGTAGGGCGAGGCTCCTGCCGAGCCGTCCGGTAGGAACATTGCCGCTGTCGCTGAGGCTCGGCAGGAGCCTCGC
>CAINDV010000941.1 GCA_903847485.1 uncultured Verrucomicrobiota bacterium | reverse complement strand
TGCACATGGCCGGGACTGGTCCGCAGCGACTCAGGAGCAATTTGAGAGATATGTGAACGGCGGCGGTGGCTTGGTGGTGGTTCACAATGCGGTGGGGCAGTTCGCGACATGGAGCGCGTATCGGGCCATGATCGGAATCGGGCCGGGGGGTCAGCAGGATGGAGTCGGCTTCAAGTTTGAGGAGACTACGCACTCGGTGGTTCAGATTCCGCCGGGTGACGGAGTCAAGCAAAACGGTCATGGCAGCCCGCACGAGTGGGTCGTCAAGAGCCGGGAGCCGGAGCACCCGATCATGGCCGGTCTGCCCCAGACATGGCTGCACACGGCGGACGAACTGTACCACGGATTTCGCGGCAAGCCTGAGTCCGTCAAGAATCTAAAGGTGCTGGCCACGGCGTTCAGCGCCAAGGAGACCGGCGGCACCGGCGACCATGAGCCGGTCATGGTCGTCAACCGATTGGGCAAGGGACGGATCTTTCACCTCATGCTGGGTCACAGTGCCGGATCCATGTCCTGTGTCGGATTCCAGACGGTCTTCCTGCGTGGGACAGAATGGGCAGCGACAGGGAAAGTCACGCTAACCGACGTTCCAGCGGACTTTCCAAGCGCCGGCAAATCATCCACTCGGAAAATTGTGTTCATCGGTGGAGCCGACACCCATGGGCCGGGCGCTCACGCGCACAAGGCCGGGGCAACGCTGCTCCAGCAGTGGGTTGTTACATCGGAAGATTTCAGGGGTGTCGTAACGCCGTTGCATCTGGATCGGCTGCCGGAAGACTTGGCGGAACTTGATGATGCCGCCGCCATCGTCCTGATGTGGGAAGGTTGGGAGCAACACCTGTTTCAATCCAAGAACGTCGCCGTGATGAACAAGTTCGGCCAACTGATGCAACGTGGCGTTGGTCTCATGTGCCTCCATGCAGCCACGGCTGTTGGGGACGAAGCGGAGAAGGATTTTTTGAAATGGAGCGGCGGCAACAAGAAGCGCGGTTATTCCAGTCATCCGATGGAGAGCGATCTGGCATTGTCCATCGTCACGCCGGATCATCCGATTTGCCGAGGCGTCAAACCGATGCGGTTTGCGGGCGAAGAGTTTTATCGTCGAATCTTGTTCGACGAAGCGGCCGGCAAAGTCACGCCGATTTTGACAGCGAGTTCCCCGGTGGGCAAACCTGCGGATCAGGTGGTTGCCTGGGCATTTGAACGGACGGGCGGCGGTCGCACCTTCTGCTGCACCGGACCGCACTTTCACGATTCCTTTCAGAACGAGGATTTCCGCCGCTTGATCATGAATGCGATCCGCTGGATCGCCAACAAGGAGAATCCAAATGAATAATATCATCTCACGAAGAACGTTCCTCCGCCGGGCCTCGCTAGTGGCGGGCGCTGCGGCTGTGGGGCCGGGTATCGCGCCTTCGTCGGTGCTGGGACTTGACGGTGGTGTTGCGCCGAGCAACAGGATCGGGTTGGGGTTTATCGGACAGGGAGGGCGGGGGCAAGGAATTGCACCCGGCTTTCTCGGAGCTGGCGCACAAGCCATTGCCGTGTGCGATGTCTGGTCCAACCGGGCTGACGCGGCAAAGCAACGACTCGGCGCAGCGCATGCCTATACGGATTTCCGGGAACTGCTGGCACGAGCCGACATTGACGCCGTGGTGATCGCCACGCCGGAACACTGGCACGTGCCGATTGCGATCGCGGCGGCCAAAGCCGGCAAGGATATCTATTGCGAGAAATCGTTAGGAACCACCGTGGCCGAGGGCCGCATCCTTTGCGACACCATCAAGCGATACGGAAGGGTCTTTCAATTTGGCACACAGCAACGCTCGGAACAGAATTTCCGTCGTGCCTGTGAACTGGTGCGCAACGGACGAATCGGCAAATTGCACACAATCATGATCACTGTGCCCGGTGGTGGAACGCGCCCCTTGTTACCGCCGTCACTGCCACCCAAGGAACTGGATTTTGACATGTGGCTTGGACCGGCCCCGGTGATTCCGTATGTGGGGCAGGCGTTGGACGACCGCTGGGCCGGGATGCCGGACTATGCGGTGGGTTTCCTGAGCACCTGGGGTGTCCACCACTCCGACATTGCCCAGTGGGGACATGACACCGAGTTGACCGGGCCGGTCGAAATCGAGGGCAAAGGCGATTATTTGAATGTTGAATTTTGCAACATTGCCAATGAGTGGCGGGCGGAATGCACGTTTGCGGATGGCGTAAAACTGATCCATCACAGTGCGGGGAACGCACCGGCTCCTTTGCGGGGTAGCTCGGAGGGTGTGTTGTTTGAGGGCACGGAAGGATCCGTGTACGTCCGCCGCGGCAACGTGCTGGAGACCACGCCGGCTTCACTCAAGACCTCCGTGATCCTGCCGCAGGAAATTCATCTGTATGAATCACGCAACCACGCCGACAATTTTCTGGATTGTATCCGCACCCGACGCCAGACCATCAGCCCGGTGGAGGTCGCCCAGCGGTCAACGACCATCAGCCTGCTCTGCGACATCGCCATGCGGCTGGGACGGAAAGTCAAATGGGACCCAGTTACCGAAACATTTCCGGGTGATGACGCGGCGAACCGTCTCCTATCCAGAGCCATGCGTGGGCCGTGGCAGGTGTAGCCGAGGACGTCCCCTGCTGAGACGATAGAATGGAGCAAGTTATGCATACGACGAAAAGATACATTGGAATGGTAATACCACTGATGATGGTGGCGAGATGTGCCGTGGCTGCTGATCAAGCAGTCTGGGACAGCCTCGCCAAATACGAATTCGGAAAGTACCAAGCCAATCTCTGCGCGCTGGAAACCGAAATCAGGGTTGTGCCTGCGGGCCAACTTGCTCAGTATGAGGACAGGCTGCTGGTGTTGCTCAATACGGCGAATGCAAACTACGAGGCGAAGGACTTTGCCTGCAGAATGCTGAGACTGGTGGGTTCGGAAAAATGTGTTCCCGTTCTGGCAGGGTTTCTAGCCGATGCGAAGATGGGGCACATGAGTCTCTATGCGCTCCAAGGCTTGCCTTTCCCCGGTGTTGATGAAGCGTTGCGAAATGCGCTGGGTAAGACCACGGGGATGCAGAAAGAGGGAGTCATCTCTTCCCTCGGCGTAAGAAAGGATACGAAATCGGTTTTCCTGCTCAAGCCACTGATGATGGATACGGACTTGGTCGTTGCGCGGGAGTCGGTTTCCGCGTTGGGGCGCATTGCCAGTGCGGATGCCTTGGAAGCTCTGACGGAAGCCAAGGTTGCAGATGGGCTTAAGGCGGCGGTCCTGGAATCGCGGTTGATGTGTGCGGATGCGCTCCTGGCGAAGGGGAAAGTGGATCAGGCGGCGGCTGTTTACCGGGGGGTGCTTGGCGCAGGAAATCCCGGGGGAGTCCGGGCTGCTGCCATGATAGGTCTTGCCAGAGCTGTGAAGGATGATGCCCTACCAACGATCTTTGAAATGTTGAAGAGTCTGGACAGCCATTCGCAACG
>CAINDV010000940.1 GCA_903847485.1 uncultured Verrucomicrobiota bacterium | reverse complement strand
GGAGCAAGTCGTAAGTCAGACCGTACTCGCGTAGTTGCGCGATGCCGCGGCGGAATTCCGGCAGCAGCATGAAGTGGTCGTCAGGTTCGTCATGCACCACGTGGCGCACGCCGACGAGCTTCGGATCTCTGGCATACTGTTCCAGTTGCTCGCGGAGTTTCGGCGAGCGCAGATCCACCCAGCCCACGACGCCTTTTATGAAGTCGTGTTCAGCGGCCAGCTTCAACAGCCAGTCCGTCTCCTCGACCATCTGCCGCGCTTGGACCGCGATAGTGCCGTCGCATTGGATTTGCCGCAGCAGCGGCTTGAGATCTTCTGGCAAATAATCCCGCCGCAGCACACCCATGGCGTCCGTCATCCAGACGTGCTGCGCCGGGTCGTAGTTCCAAAAGTGTTGGTGGGAATCGAGCTTCACGGTGGAGTTCCCCCACTTGCGGAGGCCACGGCTCCTCGGTCACAGCGGACGAATCCACACGTTGCGGAAGCACACCGGGTTGCCATGATCCTGGAGATAGAGCGGCCCCTTCTCCGCCAGGCCTTTGAGGGGCGCGGCCGTGGTCGGTTCGCCGCCCACCGGGATGTGGTCCTGGATGAGCACGCCATTCTGCAGCACCGTGAAGGAACCTGACTTCACGGTGCCGTCCGCCTGCTTCCTCGGCACGTGGAAGATGATGTCGTAAGCCTGCCACTCGCCGGGCTTGCGGCACACGTTGACGAGCGGCGGGTTGTGGCCGTAGAACGCGCCACACTGGCCGTTGGGGTAGGTCTTGTTCTGGTAACAGTCAAGCACCTGGATTTCGTAGCGGCCCATGAGATAGACGCCGCTGTTGCCACGGCCCTGCCCGTCGCCTTTGACAACGGACGGTGCCGCCCACTCGACGTGCAACTGGCAGTCCCCAAACTCTTCCTTCGAGAAAATGCCGCCCTGGGGCGTGGTTTCCATGACGCCGTTCTCCAGCTTCCACTTCGGTTCGGGGCTGCGCTGCCCACGAAACTGGGACAGGTCTTTGCCATCGAAGAGCACGATGGCGTCTGACGGCGGGCCCCCGACGGGGCCGGGATCAACCACAGGCGGTTCCGGGTCTGGCTTGGGGGCGTCCGCCCCGGTGAGGCTGGCGCTGGAGCCGACCAGAACCAGGCCGGCGAAGGCCAGGAGGCTCACGGGTGTGCTTAGCCACGAAGTTGCTTTCATAAAGACTCTCTCCAGTTCTTGCGTGGGCAATTCCAGGTGTAAATTCGATTTCCGACTCAGAGGCTCCAGCCCTGGCGATACGCGGGATTAACGTAGGCGTTGGCCGCGTCGTGGTTGGTGAATCGGGCTTTGGCGTCGTCCCATTCGAGCGTCTGACCGGGGAAGCGAAGGGCGATCGCGCCCAGCAGCGCCGCCTGCGTCAGCGGACCGCCGTAACCGAAGTTGGACCCCGCCTGGCGGCCCGTGCGAATCGCTTCGATCCAATCCCAGGCATGGTTCTTGACCCGCGGAGTCTTTTCGGCCGGGGCGTTCTTCCCGGTATATTGCTCCATGAGCTTGTCCGGCAGGAGATGGCAACCGCCGCCCCCGTGGGAGCCGTGCACGATCATCCCCTTGTCGCCAAAGAGAATGGCTCCGGTGCCCGGCACCCGGTCGTCCTTGTCGAAATCCTGCGGCTTCGGGATCCGGTTGTTGCCATCGTACCATACTATCTTCACCGGACCGCGTTGCTTCCGGGCGGGAAATTCGAAAGTGATCTTCGTAGCCGGAGGATACGTCAAGCCCTGTTTCGCGGGGTCGTAATCGGTCACCTCCGCCTGAACACTGGTCGGCGCATCCAGGTCCAGCGCCCAGAACGTCGGATCAATGACGTGGCAGAACCAGTCCCCGATGGTGCCCGTGCCGAACGGCAGCCAGCCGCGCCAATTCCACGGAACCCAGAAAGGCGTGTAGGGACGGAATGGCACCGGACCGATCCAAAGCTCGTAGTCGAGGCCTTTCGGCACGTCGTAGGTTTGGTTGAGTTTGTCCAAGTTCCGGAGCTGGCAATACACGTCCTTGAAGGCGTCACAGCCAGCGTGAACGGTATGCACCTGGCCGATGGCTCCGGCCCAGACCCACTCACAGAGCCGGCGGATCGAATCGCTGGAGTGACCCTGGTTGCCGAGCTGGGTGACCACTTTGTACTTCGTGGCTGCCGCCATGAGCGCGCGAACTTCATGGACACTGTGGGCCAACGGCTTTTCGCAATAGACATGTTTGCCGCGCTTCATGGCCTCCAAGGCGATGACGGCATGCGTGTGGTCGGGCGTTCCGATGACCACCGCGTCAATCTCCTTGCCCATCTGGTCGAACATGACGCGAAAGTCCTTGAACCGCCTGGCCTGCGGGTACTTCGCGAACTTCTTGGCGGCGTAGTTGTCGTCCACGTCGCACAGCGCGACCAGGTTGTGCCCTTCGCCCGCCACAGCATCAATGTCCGCTCCGCCCTGACCGCCGATGCCGATGCCGGCCACGTTGAGCTTGTCGTTGGCGGCAAGGCGCTCTGCTCCCTGCAACACACTGCCGGGAAGAATGTGGAACAGGGCCACGCCCGCGCCGGTGCCGCGGAGAAACTGCCGACGGTTGATCCAGGTAGAGTTTTTACTTCTCATCTTCATGTTTTTCATGGTAATTCGACTATTTATTTCTGACGCTCTCATTTCTTTGGCAGCATTCCCAGCTCGCTTTGGCCCGCGGAAACAAGTTCTGGTTCCGCAGCCTCAGCGCCGTGCATTCTGCCAACTTGACTCGGTGACCGACAGGTTATCAAAGTCCAGCAACTGGGCCGACTACCATTTTGCGTTGCGCACTGTCCCTTTTTGCGTCGTCAGATTTTGTTCGCCGAAAGCGTGGCCACCGCTAGATTGCCGGCGTTATGCGCGTTAAACGCTCGGTTCTGCTGGCCTTGACCGACACGCACCACGGCTTCTTCAAAGGCACCGCCCGGTATGCCCGGGTACATCAATGGCATGTGGTCGCCGACATGATTTACACGGCGAAGCTCCCCGTCGGCTGGCGGGGCGACCCGCTGGAAGCACCTCGTCGTCGGGGAGGGGTCCGACGTTTCGCTGTCACGGGAATCAGGCGCTGAAAGCGGAAGGCTTCCGGCGTCGCTGCTGTGATGCTTTCCTGGGGGCGGCTTCGCCGCGGCTGGTTGGTGGAAGCGCGCCACGTCCGCGACGTGGTCGGTGACGCGCAAATAGTTTTCTGCACCATGTGGCCCTCTTGAATCTCCTTGGGTTGGAAAAGGAGGGCCGTCCTCGGGAGCGGCCTTCCGGGGGTTAGGCTGGCCGCGCCGCCAGCGGGAGGGTTAGCTCCACCACGATGCCCGGGCCATCAGCACGGTTGAGCAGGCGGCAATGCCCGCTGGTCTCAAAGACCAAGGTGCCGACCATGGAGAGGCCCAGCCCCAGGCCGGGAACCTCGCCGGTAAATAACTTCTCGCCTTGATAATAAGGGGTGAAAGCCAACTCCCGCTGCTCGGGAGTCAGGCTGACGCCGTCATCCGTCACGCAAAGGAGCAAGTGGCCGTCCGGTGTCGGAGTTAGGGAGATAGCGACACGCGGACTCTTGGCGGGGTGGAACTTCACCGCGTTGGTCAGTAGTTCGCGCAGAATAGTTTCCATCGCTGTGGGGTTGAGCACCAGACGGGCACCGGGGAATTGCGCCAGCCCGGAAAGAGTTAGCCGCTCGCGTGGCTGCGGGGCAAAGAGCCGCCCAGCCAACTCCGGCAAGGCGGCGAGTGGAAAGCCCGGTCCACGGACGGCCGGGGTGCGATCCACACTCTGTAAGACCTCCAACACCGCCGCATGTAGTCGCTCCGCACTAACTACCGCCTCCGCCAGAAAGAGGGCGGTCTCCGGTGGCAAAGTAGCTAAGTCATCCTTTAGCACGCTGAGACAGCCCAAGAGTCCATTGAGCGGCGTGCGCAGCTTGTGAGAAACCGCGCTTTGGAAAGTCCAGACGTTGCGCTGGTCCGTCATGGCCTCGGTGCGATTTTCCAGCCAGACCAAGCGGTGGCCATTGATCTCGTCCAGTACCCGGACGCAGAGCCAGAAGGCGCGGGCCGTTGGGGTTTCGGGCCGCAAGAGATAGAGGGTTCGCTGGGTCGGGTCTGCGGGTAAGTTGGCCCAGTTCCGCCAGAACAGTTCCGGGACGAGCCGGTAGCGGCACTGGGCGGCGTCCAGGAACTTACGACCCACTAATGGGGGCTGCGTGGCGGGCAGGTCCAACACTTGAACCGCTCGCGGATTGGCGTAACGCACGGTGTCGTCGCGTTCTACGACCAGGATGCCGATGGCGGATTGTTCCACGACCCATTCAAACTCCGCCCGCTGGGCCAGGAGTTGGCGGTAACGGTTTAAGCGGGTGATGCCCCGTACCCGGGTCCGCAGTTCCACCTGGTCGTATGGCTTGCTGATAAAGTCATCCGCCCCGGCGGTAAAGCCGCGGAGCCGTGAGGCACGGTCATCCAGGGCGGTAAGAAGTATGATGGGCACCTCGGCGAGTAACGGGTTGGCGCGGAGCTGCTGGCACACCTTGAAGCCGTCCATGCCCGGCATCATGACATCCAATAAGATCAAGTCGGGCCGGAACTCGACGGCGAGCTGGAGCGCCTCCGCGCCGTCAACGGCGAACCGGAGGGCATAGCCTTCGGGTTCAAGGATCGCGGCGAGCAACTCGCGGGGAGCTGGCAGATCGTCCACGATAAGGATGCGCGGTGGGCTGAGGAGGGAGTTAGGCATAGGGTGAGGCGTGAAAGGTGAAAGGTGGAAGGTGAATCGTGAAAGGTGGAAGGTAACTAATTAGGCAGAACTCCGAAGGACGAAGGACGAATGAATGACGAAGTCCGAAGTCCGAAGCCCGAAACCCGTCGGGCTGCGTGTCCCGCACAGGCCGGCTGAGTGCTTGTTGGACCGGGCGCGAGACTGGGTCCAGAACCTGACCGCCGGAGGAAGCAGTGATTCGTCATTCGGATTTCATTCGTCATTCGTCATTTGCCATTGGTCATTCGCCTTCGGATTTCTACTCGCGCCTCCTTACGTCGGCTTCGACAGTCCTAAGCGCCGCTGGATAAGTGCCCGCAGGTCTTTCAAGCGCACGGGCTTGGTGAGATACTCGTCCGCGCCGGCGGCCAGACAGCGCTCCTGATCGCCGGTCATGGCCAGCGCTGTCAGGGCGATGATGGGCGTGGTTCCCAGCGGGGCAGGGGACTGCCGGAGGCGGCGGATTAGTTCCAGTCCGTCCATGTCGGGCATCTGGATGTCGGCTACGATGAGCGCCGGACCTTGCTCCTGGACGAGCCGGAGGGCTTCCGCGCCGGAAGAGGCGGTGAGGACGCGGAACTCTCCGCCTAGCGTTAGGCTGGTGGAGCATAAGTCGAGGAGGACGGCATCGTCATCCACCACGAGAAGCAGCAGCGGCGGCGGCGGGGCTTTGGGAGCGCCGACATTCTTGTCGGCGTGGGCCGGCTCCTCAATCTTCGCCGACAAAAATCTCGGTGCCTCGGGGGCCGGGGCCGGAGGAGTCGGCGGTGTCTCGGCGGGGCAGTGGTCGCGTTGGGGTAGAGTCACGGTGAAACGGCTGCCTTGGCCCAGGGTGCTGGTGAGGGTCACGGTGCCGCCGAGCAGCGCGCAGAAGTGCCGTACCAAGGGCAGGCCCAGTCCGGTGCCGGCGTGTTGCCGGGAGAGTTCGCTGTCTATTTGGGTGAAGGTCTCGAAGGCGCGCGCTTGGTCCGCCGGGGCAAGGCCGATGCCAGTATCCCATACCGTGAGCCGGAGTTGCGGCGGCGCGGTGTCCCGTGCCACTTCCAAGCCCACCGAGCCGCCTTCCGGGGTGAACTTGACGGCATTCGACAGCAGGTTCAAGAGTATCTGCTTGAGCCGCTGTCGGTCCGTAAACCACAGGTCCGGCGCGCTGGCTAACGCGGACACTTCACCGCCCGGTGGCAAGGGCGATCCCTCGCCGCATGAGGGCGCGCGGCATGCCAGGTTGCTTGGCGGTGTGGGCGTGGCTAGAGCCGGTTGGAAACCCGCGCTCCACTCCGTCGTGAGCGTGACCTTCTTCTTCTGGGCCAGCGGGCTGACGGCGTGGAGACTGGTCGCGCAGAGGTCCGCTAGGGACACCATTTCCCAGTGTAGTTCTATCTTCCCGGCTTCGACGCGGGAGAGATCCAGGGCGTCGTTGACGAGCGCGAGGAGCTGCTGACCGCTGTCCCGGATGTTGTGGAGGTAGCGAAGCTGCGGCTTACTGAAGGCTTCAGCCTCGAGCGTGAGGATTTCGGAGAAGCCCAGGATGGCCGACAGCGGGGTGCGCAACTCATGGCTCATGGTGGACAGGAAGGCGCTCTTGGCGATAGTAGCCGCTTCCGCCTGGACGGCCATCTGGCTGGCCCGGAGCGAGGCCGCCTCCAGGTGCCGGTTGGTCTGGGCCAGTTCCGCCTGCGCCCGTTTTTGCTCCGTGATGTCCACCATGACGGATAGCCAGCTCTGCTGCCCCTGGACTTCGATGCCTTCGGCGAAGAAAAGTCCGTCGCGCAAGGTCCCGTCCTTGCAGCGCACTTGAAGCTCGCAATCGGCAACGCGCCCTTCCGTTAACAGTTGCGCCGCTTTCTTCCGCTGTTCCTCCGGCTGGACGAACAGGCGGAAATCCTCTGGCGTCCGGCCGTGGACTTCCTCCTTGGTGTAACCAGTCACCCGCTCAAAGGCCGCGTTGATGTTGGTAAAGATGCCGCTCGGCTGTTCGGTGAGCGCCATCAGGGCCGGGTTGCTCTCGAATAGCCGGTTGAACAACTGGAGCGCCGCTTGCTCATGGCTCAGGTCTTTGCAGAAGTTGAAGATACAGTCCGCCCCGTTCCATTCGCCGCGCCAGGTCCGGGTCTCCACGGGCAGGCAGGCGCCGGACTTAGTCGCCAGCGGCAGAGGGATAACGGCCGGTTCGCCGGGTTTCAGGGTGGTCAAGACTTCTTCGGCGTCGCGCCGGTGCGCGGGGACATACAGGTCAAGGATGCGCATCTTGAGTAACTCGTCGGGGCTGTAGCCGAGCTTCCGGGCGGCGGGGGGATTGGCATAGAGAAGCTGGCCGTCCGGACGGCTGACTACGATGAGATCATCCACGGTGTCGAAGAAGGTGCGGAAGTTCTTCTCGTTCACCCGTAGCGCGGCCTGGAGCTGCTCGCGGTCGGTGGTGTCCAGAGAGTAACCCGCCAGCAGCGTCTTGCCGCCCTGGACGATGGGGAACTTGACCGTGGTGTAAGTGCGGCCCTCCAGGGTCTCGTCGGTGGTCAGCACCTCACCCTGGCTGACTACGCCCCAGTCATCGGCGATGATCTTCGCGGCCAAGGCGGGCGGGAACAATTCCGTCGTGGTCTTGCCCACTAACTCCGCCCCGGAGCAACCGAGCATCTGTTGAAACTCTTCGCTGGCCATCAGGACGCGGCTATTGGTCGGCGTGACCGTTTTGATGTAGGTGTAGATGGGGGCGTGCTGCAGGAACGTGGCGAGCAACTCCTGACTCTCCAGCAGCGCTTGCTCCGCCTGCTTGCGCTGGGTGATGTCGTGGCCGCTGGAGCGGACGCCTAAAGTCTTGCCCTGCGCATCGAAAATCATCTGCCACGACATGCTCAGCCAGAACGTCGCCCCGTTTTTGTGGACACACCGGAATTCCAAGCCATAGCCCGCGCGACCGCTCATGGCGCCGCGGAAGGCGGTGGCGCATAAATCGTAGTCCTCCGGCAACACCAAAGTTGCGAGGAAGTCCGGCAGCGCGATCATTTCGGCGGGGGTGTAGCCGGTTACGCGCTCCACGCCGGGATTCACCCATAGGATTTTGCCGTCCGGATCGACCCAACTCTCCCAGTTCACCGTGTAATCGGCGATGGCGCGGAACTCTTCCTGGCTCTTCCGCAGCGCCTCCTGGAGCCGGTGGCGCTCGGTGATGTCGTTTTTGACACCGACGTAGTGGGTGACTTGCCCCGCCGCATCCCGGATGGGTGAGATGGCCACGGCTTCCCAGTAGAGTTCGCCGCTCTTCTTCCGGTTGCAGAATTCCCCGCGCCAGGCGTGGCCCGCCGTGAGAGCGGCCCACAGTTCCTGGTAAGTGACCGGGCTGGTCTGGCCGGACTTAAGGACGCGCGGATTCTTTCCTAACACCTCTTCCAAGGTATAACCGGTCAGCGCGCAGAACTCGGGGTTCACATATTCTATGTCTCCGGCGAGATTGGTGATTAGTATCGAGGTGCTGCTTTGCTCGACGGCGGCGGATAGCTGGCGGAGCTTGGTCTCGGTGCGCTTGTGCTTGGCGATTTCCGCCGTCAGCGCCGCATTGGCCTGCGACAACTCCTGCGTCCGCTCGGCCACGCGCTGCTCCAGTTCGCCGTAGGCCGCTTGCCGGGCCGCCGCCGCCTGCTGGCGTTCGGTGATGTCGCGGATCAGGCCAACAGCCTGCCAAGCGTCACCGACTTGGACTGCGGAAAGCGAGAGTTCGATGGCTATTTCCCGGCCGTCTTTGTGCCGGCCCGCCAAGGTGAGCGTCCGCCCAATGGCGGCGCCCTGGCCGGTTTGCAGGAACTCCGGGAAGGCGGCGTGATGCGCGGCGTGGTACCGCGGCGGGGCGATGAGCGCATGGAGGCCTTGCCCGAGGGCTTCGGCGCTGGAGTAGCCGAAAAGGCGCTCGGCGGCTGGGTTCCAAAAGCACACGCGGCCTTCGGTGTCCATCATCAGAATGGCATCCTGAGCCGAGCCGGTGATGGTCCGTAGGCGGTTTTCGCTCTCCTGCTGGGCCGCCTCGGCGCGCTTCTTCTCCACGATGTCCCAAACCATGTCCGCCAGCGTGGTGACGGCTTGGATGTCTTCCTCGGTGTAATCGGTGGGTTTGTTGCCCACGCCGAGCAGCGCCACGATGAGGCCGCCCCGCAGCACGGGAACCGTCATCAGGCGCTCCACCTGGGCGTGGCCCGGCGGCAGGCCCTGGCGGTGGGGGAGGGCGGCGTAGTTGTTGTGGATGACCGCCCGGCGCTGGCGCAGGCAATCCACCCACACGCCCGCTTGGTCCGCCGGGTAATGCCGGCCCGCGCCCTCCGCCGTGCAGAAGTCTTGAACTCCTGGCCCGTGGGCTTGGTTGGTCGGGGCGTCAGCAGTGGCACGGGCGTCTCGCCCGTGCGATTCGGAACCCACGGGCGGGATGCCCGTGCCACTATCCGGTTTCGCCGGTTCAGGAGTTCTGAGACCCCGCACGGTGTTCGTGGACCAGGTCTGGAGCGAGATCGTGTTTTGGTCCGCCTGGATAAAATGGTAGAAGCCAATGCGGCTGCCGGTGAGCGCCTCCGCTTCGTCCAGGGTGGCGCGCAGCAATTCCTCCAAGGTTTGCTCCGGGGCGGAGGACAGGATCTGCAACCGGGCCGCCAGAATCGCCTCTTGGCGTTTGGCCTTGGTGATGTCACTCAGCACGAAGCGGGCGACTCTAGGGCCATCGGCCGTTGGCGTGACGGTGGCGGCCAGATGCGTCCAGAAGGCCGCGCCGGCGGGTTTCACCAGCCGCAAGTCGAACGCCTGCGGGGTGCCGGTGGCGAAGAGTCGCTGGCGGTTCAGGAAGTAAGCATCCTGGTCCCCGCGGAAGACCGAGCAGGCGAACGGCTGCATGGTCAGCGCGCTGTGGGGCACCTCCAGCAATTTGGTGGCGGCGAGGTTGGCTTCGAGAACCAACCCCTTCTCGCTGACGGTGAGGTAGCTGACCGGTGCCAGATCGTAGAGGTCGTAGTAGCGATCTTTGGCAACGGCCAGTTCGGCTTGGGAGCGGCGCAACCCCTCATTCTGCATCTCCAGCTCGATCTGGTGGACGCGGAGTTCGTGGAGCGCCCGCTCCATTTCTGCGGGCGACTGGGCGGCGAGGGTGGCGAGGTCGGCGAGCGACAGCCCGGCGGCCTGCCGGGCGACGGCTTCGGCCTGGCGGCGGAGTTTGGAGGCGGCGGTGGGGTCGGGAGGGGTATTCACGGGGGTGGGGGTGGGAGGCCGTTGGACTTGGTCGGACTTGGTTGGACGCAGTCGGACTTCGGACTTCGGACTTCGGACTTTCTTCATCCTTCATCTTTCGGCTCCCCCATGGCTACCAGTTGCCCAGCGCCCGGGCGACTCTTCGCTGAAGTTCCGGATCCAGCGCGCTGGCCCCCCCGGCCCCTGGCCGGGCGTTGGGCAGGCGCACGACGGCCTTGGTGCCGTTACCCGGATCGCTGGTAAGCTCAAGGCTGCCGCAATAGAGAGCGACGAGTTGCCGCACGAGGGCCAGGCCCAGCCCGGTGCCGGGCTGCGCCCACACGTCGCTGTCGAACTGGCGAAAGGCACCTACCTGGCGGATTTGGTCGGGGGTCATCCCGCGCCCTTGGTCGCGCACCGTCAGCACACAGCCGGCGTTTGGCAGCAGGACCAAGTCTATTTGCACCACGCTGCCGGGCGGGGAGAACTTGAAGGCATTGTCCACCAACTGGGCGACCAGTTCGCAGAAGTGGGTGAGGTCCATGACCACCTCCACATCGATCAGGTGCAAGCGCAGGTCGTCCGTCCGGGAGTCATGCCGGGCGAGGTGCTCCGCCAGGGCGGAGGTCAAAGCGGTGGCCGAAATGTGGCTGGTGCCCCGCAACTTGGCCTGCGCCTCCGGGTGGTGGCCGGCCGCCTGGAGTTCGGCGTGGAGGAGGAAGCGGCGGATCATGCGGTGCAGCCGCTGGGCGGAGAGGCGCATGCTCCGGCCGAGTTCCCGGATGGCGGCGATGGACATCGTGTGGTCCGCCGATTCCAGGAGCTGGCTGCCGCTGAGGAGGCTCATCAGCGGGGATAGCAACTCGTGGGGGAGCTTGCGCATCACGTCCTGGCGGGCGACCTCCACCTCGTGTTCGACCACCTCTTGCTGCTGCTCGCGTTTCCAGAGTCGGGTGCGGATGGCCGCCAGCAGGTTGGCCTTGGCCACCGGCTTGCAGAGGTAATCATCGGCGCCCAGCTCCATGCCGTCGCGCACTTGCGGCGGGTCGGTCTTGGCGGTCAGGAAGATGAACGGAATCGCGGCGGTCTGCGGGTCCAACTGCAAGGCGCGCAGCACGCCGTAGCCGTCCAGACGCGGCATCATGATGTCGCACAGGATGAGGTCCGGCGGCTCTTCCTTGATCCGGCTGAGGCCGGCTTCACCGTCGGCCGCCGTGGTCACGCGGAAGCCTTCCATGGTCAGGCGTTCCGCCAAGGTCTGGCGGAGCGGCTCTTCGTCTTCAATGATGAGTATGTGATGCATAGGTTAAAATGGGAGGCGCTGTTGCGGGCCGCAGACTGGTCGGACGCAGTCGGACGCGGTTGGACGCGGTCGGACAGCGGGATTCGTCATTCATAGCCATGTGAGTCACGGTGTTTCGGTGGTGTTAGTCTCGGCTAGCCGCCAGGGAAAGGCGAACACAAACGTGGAACCATGGCCGTCCTGGGGGCGGAGTTCTATCCGGCCACCGTGCAGCGCGGCGCACTGCTTGACGATGTACAGGCCAACGCCGGTGCCTTTGATGTTGCCGACGTTGCCGCCGCGCCGGAAGGCGGAGAAGAGGTGCGCTTGGTCGGCCTTGGGGATGCCGAGGCCCTGGTCCTGGACTTGGATCTCCCATTCCTCCGCCACGCGCTGGACGGTGACGCGCACCGGGGTCAACGCAGGTGAATACTTGAGGGCGTTGGTGAGCAGGTTGTTCAGCACGCGCTCCAGCAGGCTTTGATCGGCAAGGGTGCGCGAGCCGGGCGCGTCGGCGGCAAAGTGGACCGGCGGATGTTTGGGAAAGGCGGCCTGCACGCGGGCCACGATCTCGCGGCACAGCGCGACGACGTCGGTGGGCCGGGGCTGGAATCGCACGCTCCCGGCGTCCAACTGCCCTTGCACCAACACGTCCTGGACCATGGCCGCGAGGCGCTGGGTTTCTTGCCGGATCAGTAGGAAATACCCGGCACGTTTCTCCGGGGTGAGGCGGTAGTAGTAGTCATCCAGCAGCTCGGCCGCGCCCAGGATGGCGGCGAGGGGCGTGCGAAATTCATGGGAGACGGTGTTCACGACCATGCTCTTGAGGGCGCTGAGTTCGCGCTCGGCGGCCAGGGTGCGCAAGAGTTCCGCCTCGGCCCGCTGGCGCTCGGTGATGTCCAGGAAGGTCACCACCGCCCCGATCACCATACCGTTGCGGCGTTGGGGATACGACCAATACTCCGCCGGAAACGCGGAGCCATCCGCCCGCCAGAGCACCTCGTCGTTCACATGCGAAGGTTCGCCTTTGATGAAGGCTTGGAAAATTCGGCATTCTTCCACGGCAAAGCAGGAGCCATCGGCGTGCTTGCCGTGAATCTGCCAGTGCATATTCTTGCCGAGCAACTCGTCAGGATGCTGGTAGCCCAGCAGCCGGAGACACGAGCTATTGCAGAAAGTGCAGTCGCCGTGGAGGTCAATCCCGTAGATCGCTTCGGCGGTGGAATTGAGCAGAAGCAGGATGTTTTCCTCGCTCTCCAACAACGCCGTTTCCGCCTGTTTGCGGGCGGTGATGTCCCAATTCGTGCCCAGCATACGCACGGGCTGACCGGCGGCATCCCGCTGCACGCGAGCCTGGGCCTGGAGGTGGCGGATGCTCCCGTCCGGCCAGAGCACGCGGAACTCGGTGTCGAACCTCTTTTCGCCGCGCAGCCCCTGCTGGATTTCCTCATCGCCGCGTTGTCGGTCTTCCGGGTGAACTCCCGCCGTCCAGGCTTCGTAAGCGCCGCTGAACTGTGTCCGCGTAATCCCGTAGAGGCGGAACATCTGGTCATCCCAGACCAGGTGGTTGTTGACTACGTCGTAATCCCAAATGCCCACGCCGCCGGCCGCGGTGGCCAACTCCAGGCGGTCCGTGGTGGATTGCAGGTCGGATGTGAGCTGCCCCGCCAGCCGCCGGGCGTTGAAACGGGTATTCAGCAACGAATGCAGCAAGCCGGCAAGCAACAGGCTGAGGGCCGCCCCGCCGCCCGCCACGCCCCAGACGCGGCCGTATTCCGCCGCGCTGGCCGGGAGGTTGCCCTGGGTGAAGAGCAGGGTCCAGTCGCGGCCGGCGAAAATGATCGGCGTCTGGAGCGTGAGGCCGCTGGCCGGACGGCGAGCCGGCTTATCCGCCGCCTGGGTGTCATAGAGCAGGCCGTCCGGGGAAGGTTCTTCGCCGTCGAAGACTTGCAGCCGGATGCGCTTGGCCGTGGGCGAATCCCATCCCCCCAGGATGCCCCGCATAAGGTCGTTCATCCGGTAAGGGCTATAGATCCAGCCTTGGAGGGCCGCGCGCCGTTCCTCCACCGTGGCGACGGGCCTTTCGTGGCGGTACACCGGAACATACATCAAAGTGCCTGGCTGGACGTCAGTGGCCGTTTCCTGGACTAACAGCACTTTGCCGGAAAGGGCGGCGGCGTTTTCGTCCCGCGCCCGCTCCATGGCCGCACGGCGCACCGGTTCGGAAAACATGTCGTAACCGAAGGCCCGGAGATTCCGGTTGGTGAAGGGTTCCAAGTAGATGATGGCGGAATAGACCGCGCGCTCGCCTTCCGGCCGGACGCGGTAATTGGGGAAGCCCTCCTCGCGAATCGCCTGCTGATGTTCGGCCAGACGCTCGGACGGGATGAGCAGCGAGTAGCCCACACCCTGGATGCCCGGCAACCGCTGCTCGACTTGGAGGCTCTGGACGAAAGTGTGCCACTCGGCGCGGGACACTGTTTCCACGGCGACGAAAAGGGCCGCCCCGCTGCGCAGGATTTGTTCATGGGCTTGGAGCCGCTCGGCTACCTTGAGGCTGATTTGCTGGCTGGAGAAGTCGAACTCTTGCCTGGCCGCCGCCGTCACATCCGACTGCGTGTGGCGGGTGACGAGGGCGGTGGCCAATAGGCCCGCCGCCAGCAGCAGCAGCGCGGGCCAAGCCCGACGCGCCAGCCCCGGCGACGGGTCTGGCTCCTGGCTCTGGCGCAGTGGCGGCCTGGAGCCGGTGGCCGGTGGGGCATGGGGTGCCGCCGCCGGGTCGGCCGGGGCAGGCCGGTGAGAGAAGTTGCTCATGGAGTCTTACTCTTAAAAGGGGGGCGAGGTCGGAATAAAGCAAGCTTCGGCTGCGGCCATCCAGCACTTCTTCGACCGCGAACGTGGGAATGGCCGCTTGCCCGGTAAACCATCGCGACGCCACCGTCAGCGTTTGCTCCGCCAAACCCAGCACCGTGAAGTGCTCTGCGTGTTGATTTCAATTTTCAACCGCAAGGGCACGACCGGTGCGATCTCCGAGCTGACGCGATAGGTCAGCGTCACGCTGCCTTCCTTCTGTTCCCGGCGCGGCGTGCCCATCCAAGAGTCCAACGCTTCATGCACGCCGTCCATCACCGGGCCAATGGCTCCGGCCTGCATCTGAACGAGGTCAATGTCCTCGGAATACCGCGTGGCCGGTTTGAGGAACAACTTGTGCAACGCCGTGCCGCCGCGGAAGGCCAGTTGCTCGCGCAGCAGCGGACGCGAGAACAACTCGATGATCGCCCGGCAGATGATCAAATCCTGCTCCACCTGCGCGTTGGAAACCCAAGATGAGTAACCAGTGCGCCAATCCCTCCGCGAGTTCGCGCCGCTTCGTTCGCTCCAGCAACCAACCGAGCCGCTGCACCTGGCTGCGTTCGGATTCCTGCTGGGCGGCTGTGCGCAAATCCTCCGGCCTGATCTTCTCCACCAATTCGTCCAGCACCGTCAGCACCGCGTCGAGACCGCCGATGGCTGGCGCGAAACGCACCAAGTCCAGTGCCGTTACCGCCGGAGACGAGACCGCCACAAAGCCCGTGTAAGCCTTTACCTTTTCCACCGGCGCTTGCGCCATGCTCTTCTTGAGAAAGAACCGGAGGTTTAGATTCGCCGTCCGGATGGCTCGTTCCGGCCGTGCCACCACCACCTGATACTCCTGTGGCTGCTGATGACTCGCGCCGTGCAAGGCCGCCGCCGTGAGCACGCCGACATAATATGGCTGCTGTAGGAACTTCATCAGGTCGTCAATGAACCAGTCCGGCGGCACGATACCTCCCGTCGCGTATTCCAACGGCACGATCACGTAAAATCCGCGCCGGATCATGCGAATGCGACCCGTCTTTTGCAGCCGCTGCAGACCCTTCACTTTCTTTATGAACAACTCCAGAGAGCGTGCCAGTGGCCCAACTTCTTCGCCGGAGCGGGACACGCGGTCGCCCACATGGGGCTGCTCGGCTGCCAGCCCGATCGTGCGCCCCACCGGTTCGATCAGCGCATAGCGCGGCTCGGGGCCGGGGTGCCCCCGCCCGCTGGGCGCGGGCACGGTGTCGCCCAAGAGCTTGAGGGCCTACTTGCGCTCGTAGCCGTGATCCTCGC
>CAINDV010000939.1 GCA_903847485.1 uncultured Verrucomicrobiota bacterium | reverse complement strand
GTTAGTCGGCGCTAACTTCCTCCGCAGCCCAAGGACAGAGCGGACTGACGTCCGCGGCTATTACGAACGTCATTAACCGGTTGGTTAAATGGTTGAAAAGTTAAATGGGTTAAATGGTTAGAAGGTCGTTTGGCCCCATTTAACCTTTTAAGCAATCTGTTAACGACGTTTGTTATACAGTCGCCCGCCTTGGTGCCGGGGCGGAAGCCGCGCGGGAGGCCGCCGCATGGGGCCGGTTGCTCGCCGCTCCTATTACCCCGCGCCGAGCAGGTGGTGCAGATGCGGGGTATAGAGTCGCGGCTCCAGCAGGAAGGAGTCGTGCCCCTTGTCCGTGTGAACCGTTATCCACATAGATGGCACTTCCGACTTCTTTAGTAACTGCACCAGCTTGGCCTGTTCGTGCGGGTGAAACATCAGGTCGGAGTCCATGCTGAAGACGAGAAACTCTTGCTTCTGACAGCGCCCGAAGAGTTCCTGGTAGTCACTCGCGCCCGCTTCCTCCACTAAGTTAAACCATTGCCACGCATCAAGAATGCGCAGGTAAGTGTTGGCGTCGAAGCGCGTCACGAACTTCTCCCCTTGATGGTGCATGTAACTCTCCACCGGATGGTTCATCTCATACCAACCGTGCGGCGGCTTATGACTTACCACTTGGCCGCGGGCGCGTTCGCGGAGAGTGTCGAGCGAGACAAACGTCTTATGCGCAATGCGCCGCGCCAGCGCCAGGCCGAGGTCCGGCTTCGCGCCGTCGTAGTAAGCGCCGCCCCGGAAATTCGGGTCGCCCTCGATGGCGGTGACTTGCTCGAAGTTGATGATCCGCTGATAAATCGTCGTCTCCACGCCCGTGCCGATGGGCACCACGATCCTGGTTCGCTCCGGGTAGCGCGTGGCGGTAAGCAGTGCCAGAAACCCGCCAATAGACGCGCCGATGACGGCGTGAAGTTTTTTCACGCCGAGGAAATCCAGCAGCTTCATCTGCGAATCCACGATGTCGCTCATGCGCAACACCGGAAATGCCGGCCCCCACGGCTGGCCGGTCTGGGGATTCAGCGAGGCAGGCCCGGTGGAGCCGTAGCAGCCGCCGAGGTAATTCGCGCAGACCACGCAGAACTTTCGTGTGTCCAGCGCCTTGCCCGGCCCGATGAAGCCGTCCCACCAGCCCTCACGCACTTCGTCCGTCCAGCGGCCGTCGAGGCCGGGGACGCTCGCGTTCACGCCGGCGGCGTGCTGACTGCCGGTCATGGCGTGGTAAAGCAGGATGAAGTTCGAGCGTTCCGCGTTGGGCCGGCCATACATTTCGTAAGCCAGCGTGAAGCGGTCGAGCGCGCCGCCGACACGCAACAGGAGCGGCTTCCTCGCGTTGTGAAACTCGAAGAATTGCGTGCGGACTTTGCCAAGGGATCGGGTCATGTTGCGGGCCGCAATGTGGAGTTCCCGCCGTCTCAGCGCAAGAACGGGAAGAAGGGGGGCGTGGGAACCCGGAGAAGTTCCGTGCCTCGCTTGAAGTTGCCGACCAACGGCGGCGCGACCGAGCCGGCTGGCAAGCCCCGCAGTTGCGGCGCGGAGCGGTTTCAGCCGCAGCCACACTCGTCCGACCACCGGCCTTGACCCCGTAGTCGGAGAAAACCTGTCGTGTTGCCGAACGCTTAGGGACTCGGCCACAAATAACTCGCCATCAAGGCTCGCTCCCAACCCTGTAGGAGCCGACGTTAGTGTAGGAGCCGACGTTAGGAGGCTTGGGAAGCGCCGAAATCAAAGCCTCCTAACGTCGGCTCCTACAGGGTTGGGAGCGAGCCTCGATGGCGAGTTATTTGTGGCCGAGTCCCTTAACTTGACAGGCAAGATGCCTATCCCACTATTGTCTGCCGCCCGCCAGCTTCGGAATCTGGGCTTAATCGGCATTACCTCGTCGCTCCGGCTGACCCGACGGAGCGGTGGAAAAAACCTGGCCCGGACGGCGTAGCAATTCCCAGCCGATACCTCCGGCGCGCAGGGCACGGGTCAGATCGAAGGTCGCCCGCCGGCGGCGGCCTACGACCGACAGCACTGCGGCCCCCAGGCCCAGGCCCAGGCATTGAAAGGGCACCGCTAGGCAGCGGCCAGCCGCAAACTGAATCCGCTTTCCCGTCGTGCCGCAGCGGCGCAGGCGCAGGCGGGCCACCGATCGCCCATCCACCCACGCCAGCGTCATGCGGGCGGCAAAGCGCAGCCGGCTCGCAGGCAGATGGTGCCGGATGCGCGCCGCCGGGAGCCACCAAGTTTCGTAACCGGCGTCGCGCAACCGCAGATTGAGTTCGCTGTCTTCGCCGCGCTCCAAGTCTTCGGCGAAGCCGCCGGCTTTCGCGACGGCAGTTTTGAAGAATAGGCAGTTGCCGCCTGGCAGCGTCAGTCGCCCGTCCAAGGCGCGCAATTCTCCCCGGTGGTCGTAGCCGCCGAACCCGTCGTCGAGCCACCACGGCGGCGGGGTTTCAAACTCTGCCACGTAAGGTCCGCCCACGGCACCGAGGCACAGGCCGGGCGGGGCCGCGAGAAAGGCGCGATACGCCGCCAGCCAGCCCGGCTCGGCGGTTTCGTCGTCGTCCAGGAACAGAACGCACTCGCTGCGAGCCTGGGCGAGGGCGTGGTTGCGGGCGGCGGCGATGCCGGAAACATCCTTCCGGCAAACGCGGAGGCGCGGCTGCTCCGCCGTCAGCGCGGCGAGCCGGCGCGGGGTGTCATCGGTGGAGCCGTCGTCCACGACGAGGAGTTCCTCATCCGGGCCGAGTTGCGCTAGCACGCTGCGGATGGCCCGCTCCAGTGACACGGCGCGATTGCGCGTGCAGATGGCAACGGTAAGGCGGGGCGAATCGGGACGAGTGGTTTCGGCGGAAAGCGCGGGCCAAAGCGCCTGCTCCACGGCGGCGGGCGACAAGGCCGCCAGGCACTCTGCTTTGTCGCGTTGGGCGCAAAGGTCTTGCTTCAGACGGGCACAGTCGCAGTCGGCGATGCAATGCCGGTGAGCGTCGCGTCGCGGCAGCCATTCGGCGAGACGCGGATAACGGCGGAACAACCCAACCGTTGGCACGCCCAGCGCCGCAGCCAGGTGGAGCACGCCGGAATCGGCGCCGACGTGCCGCGAACAGCGCGCCAGCAGCGCTGCCAACTGCGGGATGCTCAAGCCGGTGAACGTCCGCAGCCAGGCGTCGTCGCCCCCAGTCCCAGGCGCAAAGGCTTGGATGAAGGCGCGGAGCCGCTTCTGCTCCCGTTCGTTCGGCGCGGCGGTGATGACGAGGTGCTGGCAGGGATGGTTTTCCCGGCAGCGGCGGGCCAGTTCGATCCAGTGCGTCAGCGGCCATTCCTTCAGGTGGGTGCTGGCGCTGAGGGAAAAGTGAATCGCGTCGGGCGGCACGTTAGCTTCAGCCCAGGCCTTTGCTGCCGCGGGTGGACGCAGCCCGAAGCGCGGTTCCGCGAGCGGAAAGCCGGCGGCGGCGAGCATCTGGCGGCGTTGCTCCCAAACCGGCAGGCCGCGTCCCGGTGACCAAACCCAGTGTCCGATGCACCAGCGGCTCCAGAAATGCCAGCGGTCCCGTCGCAGACCGAGCCGATGCCGCGCGCTGACCCAAGCGGCGTAGATGACGTTGCGGTCGTTGTCGCCGAAGTTGAGCGAGACATCGAAGCGAAGCCGGCGCAAGGCTCGGAGCACGCGCCATTGCCCGGCCAGGCTGCGGCGTTCGCGGGCTTGGTCGAGAATCCAGAGCTTGTCTGCGCAGCCAGCCAGTTCCAGCACCTCGGCCCCGACAGGGCTGCATAGAACATGCAGTTCAGCGGACGGATAATTCCGTCGCAATTCCCAGAGCGCCGGCAACCGGTGGACGGTGTCGCCTAACACGCCGGGATCAATCACCAGCACGCGGCGGGCGTCGCGGGTCAGGGCGAAGAAATCGGCGGCGGATTTCATGGCGACACGGGCGGAGGAGTCACGAGCCGCAGCCGCTCCGCTGCTGCCAGGGCGGCGGGCAGCGACCGGGCGTCGGGTGCCACCAGACAATCGGTCCAAGCGTTCCGGTGATAGTGCTGCGGGTTGGGGGTGTTAAAGAGCGCCAGCGTCGGCACGCGCAGTGCCACCGCCATGTGGTATGGCCCTGAATCGCTCGAAATGAACAGCCGGCACGCGGCGATGGCGCCGGTAAGTTCCAGCATTGTCGTGCGCCCGGCCAGATCAAGGACCGGGCCGATTGGCTGGAGCCGCTGGAGGAACTCGCGATTGACCGCCTGCTCGTAACGGGCACCGGTGAGCAGGAGGGCGAAGCCGTGGCACCGCTGAAGTTCGACGACGAGCGCAGCGAGCAGGTCAAAGCTCGGCCGTTTTGGGACGGCGTCAGGCGTGCCGCAACCGATGTTCAGGCCCAGGATCGGGCGCTGGCCGGCTTCGCCGAATTCCCCCGCCATCTGCGTGCGAAAGGCGCGTCCCTCACTGGTTTCCCGCAGTTCGATGGCGGTGCCGTGCCTCTCAATGCCCAGCGCCGCGAGCACGGCGAAATCGCGTTCTGTGTATTCCAGCGGGAAGGGCAGGCCGCGTTGTCGGGCAAAGGCTGGCGTGGAAGGCGCGGTTTTCTGATAAAACCACCGGCGGAGCGGCACTTGCGCGATGCCTACGGTGAAAGCGCCGGTTCGTCGCCGCAGATACCACGTCAGCAGCGAAGTGCGCAGCCCGTTTGGCTCGCAATCAATCACCAAATCCGGCCGCACGCGCTCGCCGATGGCCCGCGCGTCGCGGAACAGCGCCTGCCAGGCCCGCCGGCCGCGAGTGCGCTTGTCCGAGGCCGCGAAGCTCGCCAGCAGCGGGTGCTGGGCGATCAACTCCTCGGCGGCCGAGCCGGGTGCCTGCGAGAGGAACCAAAGGTGCAATTCCGCTGAGGGCCACGCCTGGCGGAGCGCACGCCACGCGGCGGAGCTGCGCAGAAGGTCGCCAATGCCCGCGCTGTGCCCTTTGAGCAGTAGAATCCGGCGTGGCGGGCTGGGTTTGGTTCGATAATTGGCTTTCGTCATGCCGGCGGTTGGCCTAGCCTGCGCTGCCGTTGGCAGCCGGCGCAGCGTAGTCAAGACCCGGCAGTTCAAGCGATGAAAAAGTTTCCCATCTCCGTGTGCATGGTTGCCGGCGCCGAAGCGCATCGCATCGAAGGCGCGCTCAAGAGCGTGGCCGGCTGGGCGGGCGAAATCGTCGTCGTGGTCAACGACCATGTGACCGACGGCACCGACGCCATCGCGTTGAAATATGGAGCGAAAGTGTTTCGTGAACCGTGGCGGGGGCATCTCGTGGGGAAACAATCCACCTCTGACAAATGCTCGCAACCGTGGATCCTGTGTCTCGATGCGGACGAAGTCGTGTCGCCGGAATTGCGCGATGAAATCCAGGCCTTGATGGAGTCGGCCGCCACGCCCCACGCCGCCTACGAGTTTCCACGCTGCACCTTCTATTGCGGACGGTGGATTCGCCACGGCGACTGGTACCCGGATCGGGTCCGGCGCTTGTGGCAGCGCGGGACCGGCAGCTGGACCGGCGAGGAGCCGCACGCGCGGCTCGCGGTTAAGGGTACCGTCGGAAAACTACGCGCCGACCTGCTGCACTTCAGCAACGAGCACATCGGCCGGCAGATCGCGAAAATCGCACCTTACCACGCTGAGTTCGTCCGGAAGCGGGTGGCCTCTGGCCGGCCGGTGGGCTGGGTGGAGCTGGGCTTCCGGCCCGTCTGGCGATTCCTGCGGGCTTACTTCCTGCGCTACGGATTCCTGGATGGCTGGCGGGGATTCTACATCGCCGCGCTCAGCGCCTTCTCCACCGCCACGCGTTACGCCCTCGTCCGCGAAGCGCAGGTCAACCACCGCGATCCGCCATGAGTGCCGAGCCGAGCTTGGGCCTTATCGTCAACACCTTCAACCAGCCGGACTACCTGGCCCGCGTACTGAGCGCGGTTGCCCGGCAGACCGCGCCACCAGGCGAAGTCCTCCTCGCCGACGACGGTTCTGCCGAGGAGACGCGCCACGTTTTTGCCGCGTGGGCGAAAACGCAATCCACCCGTGCCGAACACGTCTGGCAGCCACACGAAGGCTTCCGCCGCTCACGCGTCCTCAACCTGGCCATCGCCCGCACCCATGCCGATTACCTGGTGTTCCTTGATGGTGACACGGTGCCGCACCCAGCCTTTCTCGAAGACCACCGCCGGCTGGCGCGGGCGGCTCATTTTCTCCAGGGGCACCGCGCGCTAATCGAGCAGCAAGGCGCAGCGTGGTTTGGCTTGGGCGACTTCTCCAGCGACCGCCGCCGCGCGCTCTGGCAATGGCAGCTTGGCGGCCTCAAACACGCCTTCCGCTGGCCGCGACCGCGCGTGCGCCTCCGCAGCGATCTGCGCGGCATTCGTGGCTGCAACCTCGGCCTCTGGCGCGCGGACCTCCGGCGCGTCAACGGCTACAACGAAGCCTTCGTCGGTTGGGGCCGCGAGGACTCCGAGTTGGCGGTGCGCTTGATGAACGCCGGCGTGCAGCGTCTCGACGCGCGCGGCTGGGCGCTTTGCTATCACCTCTGGCATCCGCCCGCGAGCCGGGGAAATCTGGCCGCCAACGACGATCTGCTCGTCCAGACTCAACGCCAGCACGCCACCCGCTGCGCGCTGGGATTGGATCAGTATTTGCCTCCACCAATGCCATGAACGCCGTTTCCCGCCGGGTTGCGCCCCCCCTGCGTATCATGCACCTGAACTCGATGCTCAAAGGTGGCGGCACCGACGACCAATGCGTCAAACTGGCGGGGGAATTGTGGAAGCTCGGGCAGTCGGTCTGGATTTGCGGACCGGACGGACGGGAGTTCTCGCGAATCATTCGCGAACTGGGAATGCCATTCCACCCGACGCCGCCGGAGGGACTGGCCAAGTGCCAGTTCATTCTCAGTGCGGCGCGCTCCATCCGGCGCGAGCGCGTCCAGATCGTCCACGGCCACCATGGCCGCGATCTGTGGCCGACGGTGCTGGCGGCCAAGCTTTCCGGCGTGCGGCCGAAACTCATCCTGACGCGCCATCTCGCCAAAAGCCCCGCCTCGTGGGCGAGCCGGAGCTACTTGCTCGGCCAATGCGACGCGCTCTTCGCTGTCTCCCAATTCGTGGCGCGGGTGTTGCGCGAAGGACACTACGAGCCGGACTCTCCGGAAGCGGAGCGGCATTCCCGGCCACCGATGCTGGGCGATCACTCGAAGATCGAAGTCATTCACGGTGGCATTGACACCGGGCGTTTTCGCCCGCTGGACGCAGCCGCACAACGCGAGGCGTGGGGCCTGAGCCGGGAGCATTTTGCCTTCGCCGTGGTCGGCGGCTACGACTTCCCTCGCGGCAAAGGCCAGCGCGAGTTTCTGAAGGCCGCCGCGCAGATCCATGTGCAGGTTCCGCAAGCCCGTTTCCTCGTCATCGGCCGCGGCACGCTGGCGGAGACGCTGCGTGGGGACATCGAGCGGCTGGGGCTTGGGAGCGCGGCCTCGCTGACGCCGTATTGTCATGACATGCCGGCGGCGATGAATGCCATTGACTGCCTCGTGCATCCGGCCATCGGCACGGAGGCGTTCCCCGGCGTGGTGCTGGAGGCGCTGGCGTGCGGCAAGCCGGTGATCGCCTCCGCGCTGGACGGCATCCCGGAAGCGTTCGCAGCGGGCGGCCACGGACAGCTTGTGAAACCGGAGTCCGTGGACGAACTGGCGTCGGCTATGCGTGTCTGGGCGGGAAGGCCGGCGTTGTCACTGGCGGAATGTGTCGCGCTCCACCGGCGCGTGGCGGAGCGGTTTTCCGTCCAGGCCTGCGCGGAGCGTGTACTGGCCAGCTATCGCCGGCTGCTGGCGAAATGAGCTAGGCTGCACCAAGCCAGGCTGAGAGAGGAAGCGGAAATCCAGAATCATCAAACCTGGCGGCTGGTGCGAACGAAAGCTGAGCGTACCTTTTCCATAAACCGGCGCTTCGTAGCGGCGCCTCGGCAGAGCGCCGCACTCTTCCTACGAGTCTTGTTATGGCGGCGCTCTGC